>JAVWGW010000023.1:0-15501 GCA_036640375.1 Raoultibacter sp.
ACACAACACGATCGCCGATAACGGCACGCAGGCCATCATCTTTAACCAGCGCCGTTGCGTGCTCGCAGCGATAATCGCGCCCATCCTGCGCACGCACAAGCGGAAACCCCCGGTCAAGCTTGACCACTTCCCCCTGCACTAGCGACGCCTTTCCTGCGCGCGCCACAGTAGAAACATCATCACAAGACCAATCGTTACCGCAATCAGGCCGGGAATAAACGCCTGGGAATTGAAAGGCTGCTGGTGCTGCTTGCCGGCGGCGGCCACCGAAACGGTGTCGGCGTGCAAGTCAGTTTCGCCCGTGTGTTCGTCGCATACCAGGTGGAAGGTGCCCTTCACCTGCAAAACCGTGCCCGTCATGCCATATTTGCCAAAGGTGTCAATCAGTTCGGCTTGTTCGTAGGTCATAAACACCGAAACGGTGGATCCGTCGCCCTTTTTCGTGGAGGTCAGCGTGACCCAGCAGTGTTCATCGTCAAAGCCCGCCCGCAGCCGGTCGCCCACCACTTCGCCCGTGACCTGCACGGTCTGGTTGTTGAAATACGAATCGGCCGCATTCAAATCGGCTATGGATGTGTCGTAGATAAATGAACTGTCGGGCAGCTGCTGCGCGTTAATTTCGTTAGCCGTTTCTGCCTGCGCCGAAGCGGGGTTGACAAGCGCCCAAATGATGAAGGCCAGCGCCAGCACAAGGGCAATCACCAGCGCAGCGATACGGGCGCGGCGCACGGGGCGCGGCGCCTCTGCGCTGATGTCGCATCCCCCCACACACTTCATTTTATGTTCCTTGTTTTCCATGGCGCCTTACTTCCCCTTGATCGCGAGGAAGTTTTTGCGCGGCTTGAAAGAAACAATCACTTCCGCAATAAGTGCCAGCAGTGTGATGAATTCAAGGCGACCCGCCCACATTTCCAGAATATAGACAACTTCGAGGGTGATGGGCATGCCCGGCGTGGAAATGCCTGCGACGATGCCGCCGTTGCTGGCCATGGTAACCGATTCAAATATGGCCTGCGTCGCTTCATAGCCGTGGGCAATGCCGATGAGGGAACCCGCCGCATAGGTAACGATGAACAGGGCAAATACCGTTGTCGCCTCCTTCACCGTTTCCGGCGTGAGCATGCGCCGCCCCACGTGATGATAATCCACCACCACGCGCGCCGAATCGGGGGCAAGCGCCTCTTTAATGGTGGCTGCAATCGACTTGGCAATGATGCCCACGCGCGAAAGCTTGATGCCGCCCGCCGTGGAGCCCGCACCGCCGCCCACCGTCATAACGCAGGCCAGCACCAAAAAAGCGCCCGAGGAAAACACCGTTATCAGCTGGTTGGTAGTGATATTTTGGAAGCCCGTGGTTGTCATGGCCGAAACGATCATGAACAGTCCGCGCTGCAACATGGCGGGCAAATCGGAAAACAGCTTGCTCACCGAAAGCGAGGCGGCCAAAACGCATACCATAATCACCATCCACACAATCAGCGTGCGCGTTTCGATATCGCGGAAGTAAGGCCGCGTGCGCCCCTTCGAGGCTTCCGAAAATAGGGCGAAATTGGTAGCGCCAATTAGCATGAGCACCATCAATATCACTTCGATGCCGATGGAGTGGTAATACATGACCGATTGGCTCATGGGCGAAAAACCGCCCGTCATGAAGCCCGAAATGGAAAGCCACAGCGCGTGGAAGAACGAACGCAGCGGATCCATGCCGCTGAACAGGCACAAAACCGCCAGGCAGGCCGTGGTAACGGCAATGACGCCGATGGCCAATTTGGCGATAAACCGCGTGGTTTGCACGATGTTAGGGACCACGTGTTCGCTGCGGCCTTCCGATGAATACAGGCTTACATCGGCATGACGGCTAAATAGGCCGATGGAAAGCGCCACAACGATCAACCCCAGGCCACCGACGAAATGCATGACGAAGCGCCACATATTGTCGGCGTTGGAAAGATGATCCAGGTCGATAACCAGGGAAGCACCCGTGGTGGTCAAGGCCGAAACGCAATCGAACACCGCATCAAGATACCCGGCGAAGTGACCCGAAAAATAAAGGGGGATGGCGAAAAAGCAGGCGAGCACCATCCAAGCAAGCCCCGTGATGGCAAGCGCCTGCTGGCGCGAAAGCCGCCCTGGGCTCACAATAAGCATGCGCAGCGACGTGCCCACGATAAGCGCCAGGCCGATAGCCGCAAAATAGCGCGAGGCCGGCTCCCATTCCCCACAGGCAAGCCCCGTAATGCAGGGTACCAAGAGGGCAAAGGAGGAAAAGATTATCAGCACGCCCAGGTAATGGCCAATAACGCGCAAATCGTAAAGGGTAAATCGCTGCCACATTATGCAGCCCACCCTTTAAGGCGCGCAGCTGCCCTGGCCGCAGTTTTGCCTGCTATGGAAGGAAGTTTCACCAGATCATCCCATCAGGAAGCGAACGACAATAATGCAGATTCCCAAAAGGAAGATGAAACTTAAAACGCTCGCGACCAACACACCGATACCATAGAAGGGTGTTTTCAGAGAACGTGTGATTTCGCGGCGCATTTTGGTCATGGAAGCATTCTAATACATAAACCCAAGAATGCCACACATCACTTACGAAACAGCCCCCAACTTAGCCTTCGGGGAGCCCCATCGCGACGACGCACCGACCTACCGCTAGCGCTTTATGCACGACGCACCGACATAACACAAGCGAAATATGCACGACGCACACGCAAGATACAAGCAGGCATGCCGATAGTCTTGACTACTTTACTATTTCGTTTTACAATTTCGTTAAACGTAAGCTAGAAAGGCGGCTGTTGCAGTTGCAAGATATCTACATTCACCCGCATGCCTTAAAACATGGGCTTACAAGGAGGTAACACGATGAAAAAGACGGCTGCAGAGCTTGAAAAGATGTTTGGGGTTACATCTGACCAACTTGAAGAATGGGAACAAGCATTTGCGCAAGGTGAGCTGCCGGGAACAACAAAGGGTGCCATTATCGTAGGGCGTCCCTTGAAATTTGGCGAACCTTTGAAGTTTGTTGGGTTTAAAGATACTCCAAAAGATGTTGCCGCCATGGATGCACGTGCAGCAAAACTGGGCATGAGCCGATCGGATTATCTACGCAATCTTGTACACAAAGACCTGACCACCGCCTAGAAGACGGCATCCCATCCAGCACGTATTCTGTCGACGCACATGCAAGATGCAAGCACGCCTATGCCGCCGCGCACGTGCCGCCTAATGGGCGGGGGTGACGTAGCGCTGTTTTGAGCTGCGCGGAGTTTGCGGCAAGGTCATAACAAGCGAACCGCTTTTCAGGCAAGGGGTGACGTAAGCCCTGATTGCATAAGCCTGGGAACCCAATTGCAAAAATTCCGTAATTTCCTGCCTGCTTCGAGGAACGCGACAAAACTCAAGCAGGCTTTCTTCCTGCGAGAACGTCCCCTGCGACAAAACTTTTCTTCTCTTTTCCAAAACCACTACAAAACTATCACGTTCTTCCGCAAAAACGGGGGCGGGAAGCTGTGCCTTTTCCATTTCCCGCAAAATTGTCGGTATTCCCGAATAGCGGTTTTCGGTAAGGCCCAGCACTTCCATCGCCGTGGCAATGACCGGATTTCTCGTGTCTGGCTGCATTTTTCCTAGCTGATCAAGGCGCAATCGACCATACAAGCCACCGGGGTTTTTTACCTCTATTCGATCCGCATACATAATTATCTGTATGGGCATACCTTCTGTATGCAAGCTGTAGTCTCGATGGATAAGGGCATTCAGGATGATCTCGCGCAAGGCAGCAACGGGATACTCGGTTGTGTCATAGCGATTACCCGTTTGAGAATCAATCGATGTTTGCGTTTTCATGTTGCTGCGCACAAAAGCCAGCGCTTCCGAAAGCATGGCTGGTATCGTTCCCTCTATGCGCTTGTTGTCGATAAAACGTTCGCCTTCGGCTCCCACTTCACCAATTTCGTTGCCCGGCACGACAATTGCGGTAACGCACAATTGCGGAATATAGGCTTGAGGATATATTCCAAAAAGCCACTCAGCAGCAAGCGTAACCCCTGCTTCCTTCTTAATATTCATAAGAGAAAAAATCTTCTCGTCATCGAGTTGCGCCAGGTTAGGCTTGTTAAGTTTAAGCTTAAACAAATAATTGTTGAGCAATCCACTATCAAGCGAGGCAAAATCGCACCCCGGTATAATGCGGACATCATCTTGATATTTTTTGCGAAATGCTTCGTAACTATAAATTTCGTATTCCGTCATTCGCTGATCGGCATCACCAACCCGCCGGTAAGATCCTGTTGTCTTGCCTTTTCCTCCATAGAAACAGGGACGCTCCGATAAGTCGATAGCAGGAATCTCCGCTGAAACAAAATAGAGGCCGGCCTCTTCGTAGACGGTGAACAAAGGCCGAACAACGGGATGCATCTGGTCGCTTTGCTCGGTAACTTTTTTCTGCAAATCATGCACATCGTACACGCCCACCTTTTTGAAGCCCTGTTCCTCATCAAGGCCGAAAAGGATAATCCCTCCTTCGTCTTGGTTTGAAAAACTCGAAAGAGTATCGTAGAGCCGCTTCGGGCAGCCATCGTGAGCTTTTTTAACCTCGACAGTTTGCAGCTCTGCCTGCATAGCTTCAGTTTTTTCGATAAGCGTCTTCAATTCTGAAGGAATCATTGCATTTCCTTAATCCTCAAGCACAACTAAGTAGCCAATAAGTGAAAAACAAGTACCAAAATTTAACTTATTTTTCACTTATTCTAGCATTATTTAACTTATTTTTCACTTACTGGTTCAGAATTTCACTTGTTTGCTGAAAATTTCACTTGTTGCTTCGCTATTTAACTTATTTTTTACTTGTTTTTAACTTATTGGTTAAAAATTTCACTTATTTTGTCACCGCACAAAAAAGCGCCCCCGCAGGAGGGCGCTTTTTCAGTCGGCTGATTATGCGATATGGCTAGCCTGGCAGTTGGGCGGGGGTGTGGCCTTCTAGGGTTGCGGGGTTTTCCACGCGGCACCAATAGTTGCCTTCGCGGTCAAGGCCGATAACCACAGTGGCACCGTCTAACACTTCGCCGGCCACCATCTTGTTCGCAATGCGGTCCACAATTTCTTTTTGGATCAACCTTTTCAGCGGGCGCGCGCCAAACACCGGGTCATACCCGTCGATACTCAGGCGCTCCATCGCGGCCGGGTCAACAACCAGCGAGATATGGCGACCTTCCAGGCGACCGCGCACTTCGCCCAGCTGCAAATCGACAATCGGTTCGATGTTGCCCATCGAAAGCGCGTTGAATACCACCACGTCATCGACGCGGTTGATGAATTCCGGTCTAAACGTTGCCCGCAGCGCTCCATCGATGGCCTGGCGCATGGATTTTTCGTCGCCGTGTTCCGCAAACTCGCGGATAAACTGGCTGCCCACGTTGCTGGTCATGATGATAATAGCGTTTTTGAAGCTGACGGATCGCCCTTGCCCATCGGTCAGGCGCCCATCGTCGAGAACTTGCAGCAAGATGTTGAACACATCGGGGTGCGCCTTCTCAATTTCGTCAAGCAAAATGACCGAGTAGGGCTTGCGGCGCACCGCTTCGGTCAGCTGCCCGCCTTCGTCGTAACCCACATAGCCCGGCGGTGCCCCAATCAGGCGCTGCACAGAAAACTTTTCCATATATTCGCTCATGTCGATGCGCACCATCGCGCGTTCATCGTCAAACAAATATTCGGCCAGCGCCTTGGCCAGCTCCGTTTTGCCCACGCCGGTGGGTCCCAAAAACAGGAAGCTGCCAATGGGTTGTTCGGGATCAGAAAGCCCAGCGCGGTTGCGGCGAATGGCGCCGGCGACCGAAGCCACCGCTTCATCTTGCCCGATCACGCGCTCATGCAGCTTGTCTTCCAGATCGACCAGCTTCGTCATTTCGCCCTGCATCATCTTGGATACCGGAATGCCCGTCCACGCCGAAACCACTTCCGCAATTTCTTCATCGGACACTTCTTCTTTAAGAATCGCGCCATCTTCCTGCTTCACGTTCAGCGCTTCTTCGGCCTGCTGCAACTTACTTTGCAGTTCGGGGATGCGCGCATAACGCAGTTCGGATGCGCGGGAAAGATCGCCCTCGCGGGTGGCGCGCTCCTCTTCAAGCTGGGCGGTTTCCAAATCAACCTTCAGCGTTTGCACATCGACAATGGCATCTTTTTCGTTGCGCCATTCCGCCTTGCGCTTGTCCAAATCTTCGCGCGCCGTTGCAATGTCGCGCTTCAAAACCTCAAGGCGCTCCAAACTAGCGGCATCGTCTTCCTTCAGCAGCGCCTGTTCTTCAATTTGCATCTGCGTCAGTTTGCGCTCAGCCAAATCGACCTCTTCGGGCATGCTGTCAATTTCGATACGCAAACGGCTTGCCGCTTCATCCATCAGGTCGATGGCCTTGTCGGGCAAAAAGCGGTCAGAAATATAGCGGTTGGAAAGCTCGGCTGCGGCCACCAGCGCTGCATCGGTGATGCGCACGCCATGGTGAATTTCGTACTTTTCTTTCAGGCCACGCAAAATGGCGATGGTATCTTCCACGGAAGGCTCGCCCACTAACACGGGCTGAAAGCGCCGCTCAAGTGCCGCATCCTTTTCAATATACTTGCGATATTCATCCAAGGTCGTCGCACCAATCGCATGCAATTCGCCGCGAGCGAGTGCCGGCTTAAGCATGTTGCCCGCATCCATCGACGAATCGCCCGTGGATCCAGCGCCCACGATAGTGTGCAGTTCATCGATAAACAAGAGCACCTGACCAGCGCTTTCTTTCACTTCGCGCAATACGGCCTTCAAGCGGTCCTCAAATTCACCGCGATACTTGGCGCCGGCCAGCATGGAAGCTAAATCCAGCGTGATGATGTCGCGATCCTTCAGCGACGAGGGCACATCCCCCGCCACAATGCGCTGGGCCAAGCCTTCAACAATGGCGGTTTTGCCCGTGCCCGGTTCGCCGATAAGCACCGGGTTGTTCTTCGTGCGGCGCGAAAGCACCTGGACCGTGCGGCGAATTTCTTCGGAGCGTCCAATAACCGGGTCAAGCTTGCCATCGCGCGCAGCCTGGGTCAAATTTTGGCCGTATTGTTCCAGCGCGTCGAATTCCGTTTTCGACGACACATCGGTTACCCGCGTGTCACCGCGCAGTTCTTCATAGGCCGCTTCGATGTGTTTGCGCGTTATGCCTGCCGCACCCAGCACCTTACCCGCCGCGCCTTTTTCTTCGGAAAGCGCGATAAGCAGATGCTCACTAGTCGCATAACTATCACCCAGTTTTTCGGCAATTTTCACCGAGGAATCAAGCATCTGCATAAGCGACTGACTAGGCATAACCTGCATTTGGCCAGAAACCTTCGTCACCTTATCCAGTTCCGCATCAACGCTGGCAGCAAGCTGTGCCGGATCGGCGCCAATGCGCTTGATGATGGCCGTCAGGTTGTTTTCACCCGCCGTCAACAACGCCTTCAATAAGTGAATGGGTTCAACGGTGGAAGATTCCGCTTCCGAAGCGATTATGATTGCTTGCTGCAGCGATTCCTGCGCCGTTAGTGCCAGTTTATCAAGTCTCATAGTGTTGTACCTCCTTTACGGTAAACGTCGTAAAGCCGTGCTTATATCGGGGTGGACCAAGGCGGTCACACTCACTTGTGTTTCCAGTTCGTGCACGCGGTCGGCCAAGCGGCGCACACGTTTGTGCAAATCGTCTATTTCGGTATCGCGTTCATCGATGCGACCCTGCAAATCCATAATGCGAATCACGCCGGCCAAGTTGATGCCTTCGCCCGTTAACTGATTGATCATATCTAAGCGTTCAATATCTGCCTGCGAATACATGCGGGTATTTCCACTGGTTCGCTGGGGCGTGAGCAGGCCTTTTTGTTCATAGATGCGCAGGGTCTGCGGATGCACGCCCGCCAATTCGGCGGCGATACTTATCATGTACAGCGGCCTGTTCCTGTCGTCCATCACCATTTCCTTACGCTTGCAGCAGATGCCGCCTTAAAATCTTCCAGCGCACTTTTCTGCTCATCGGATATATCTGTGGGAACCACAACAGCAATTTTTATGTTTAAGTTGCCCGCGGCCGCAGCATCCTTCAGGCGAGGAGCACCCTTGCCCTTGATGGTAAGCACCGCACCATTTTGCGTTCCGGCCGGCACTTTGACACGCACTTTCGTGCCATCGGGGGCGGGCACCACAATGGAATCCCCCAAAGCTGCTTCCGCTATGGTGATGGGCATATCCACCACAACATCGGCACCTTCGCGGGCGTAATAGGGATGCTCATCAATTTTCGTCGTGATAAGCAAATCGCCCGCCGCACCACCATTGGTGCCCAGGCCGCCCTTGCCCTTAAAGCGCAAACGTCCACCATCGACAGCGCCGGCAGGAATTTTAACCGTCAGCGTTTCCTTTTCAGCTTTGCTCGGAATGCTCACCGTCACCCGTTTTTCGGAACCGGCAAAGGCATCTTCAAAGCTTACCTTCAGCGTGACGTTCATATCCTGGCCTTTTTGCGGGCGCGGCTGCGCGTGCCTGCCGCCAAAGCCGCCGAAATCCCATTCCGTGCCAAAAGCACCTTCGCCATGGCGAATGCTTTCAAGAATATCTGCCCAGCTGCCCCCCTGACCACCTTGGCCTGCAAAGGGATTGCCTCCGCCGCCACCCCAGCCACGGGGAATCTGGTTTTCGTTCGCGGTGCCGTATTGATCGTAAAGGTCGCGTTTTTTGTCGTCGCTTAAAACTTCGTAGGCTTCGCCGATTTCTTTGAATTTCGCTTCGTCGCCGCCCGCATCGGGATGGTGCGTGCGCGCCAACTTACGATAGGCCTTCTTGATTTGATCCACCGTCGCCGTGCGTGGAACGCCCAGCGCCTTATAGTAATCCGGAGTTGATGCCATAAGCTATTCCACCTTCTTCCTGACGGATTCTTGCCGTGCGGGCAGTTTCCTGCACCCGCACAACATACCCTGGTTAAACAAAGGCGAGCCTTTTTCAGCCCGCCTCCTGTGTTAGTTCTTCGCTTCGTCTTGGGGGGCTTCCCGTTTAGGCCCGCCGGTTGTTACCGTAACCATCGCTGGCCTGAGCACTTTATTGCCCATGCGGTACCCTTTTTGGTAGACCTCAGCAACCGTTTCATCAGGTGTTTCAGCATCTTCCACCGTGCCGACCGCCTGGGCTTCAAGCGCGTCGAACGCTTCGCCCTGCGGATCGATAACGCTCACGCCATCTTTATCAAGCACGCTGACAAATTTGGTGTGCACCGCTTCGATGCCTTCCAGCAACCCGATTTCGCCATTTTTTTGCGCGTAATCAATGGTGCGCTCAAAATCATCGATGACGGGAATCAGGCTTTCCACCAGCTTTTCGGCAGCACGCGCCTTTTCCTGTGTGCGCTGTTCGTTCGTACGGCGACGGTAGGTATCCCATTCCGCCTGAAGGCGCAGATGTTTATCTTTCCACGCTTCCACTTCGGCGCGTATCAAGGTCAAAGCATCTTCGGGGGAAAGCGTGCTTTTTTCAGCCGCTTCTTCCTCGTCTTGTGCCGCCACAGCTTGCGCGTCGATCACTTCGGCCTCAACGCTTTGAGCCGCTTTGTTGCCGGAGGCCCCGGCGGCGTTTTTCGCGCCGCCGGAAACCTGACCCACACCTGCTTCAGGGGTTTCCAAGACTTCGTCCTTGCGGGGCTTAGTCATTGTTATTTCCCTTCTTTTCCGTCTTTTTCATCTTCGACGACTTCGTAATCGGCTTCAATCGTGTCGTCGGCCGGGGTGCCTTCGGCAGCGGTGGCCGCGTCGCCTGCAGCGGCGCCTTCGGTGCTGTATACCACTTCCGCCAGCTTGTAACCAGCTGCTTGCAATTTCTCGGTGGCCGCTTTGATGGCATCCATATCGCTGCCCTCAAGCGCCGTCTTTGCTTCGGCCAAGGCCTCTTCAGCCTGCGTTTTCACATCGGCTGCCGCTTTGTCGCCCAATTCTGCAAGCGTCTGTTCGGTGGCGTTCACCAGCGAATCGCAGGTGTTGCGCACTTCCACTTCCTGCTTGCGCTTTTCGTCTTCTTCGGCATGCGCTTCCGCATCTTTGACCATGCGATCGACTTCATCGTCGTTGAGCGCGGTCGATCCGGAAATCGTGATTTGCTGTTGCTTGCCGGTGCCCAGGTCCTTTGCGGAAACGTTCACGATGCCGTTGGCGTCGATGTCAAAGGTAACCTCAATTTGCGGCACACCGCGGCGGGCAGAAGGAATGCCGGCCAGCTGGAACTTGCCCAGCGTCTTGTTGCCGCCAGCCATTTCGCGTTCGCCTTGCAGCACGTGCACTTCAACCGATGTTTGGTTGTCGGCCGCCGTCGAATAAATTTCGGTCTTGCGCGTCGGGATGGTCGTATTGCGCTCGATCATCTTCGTCATCACGCCGCCCATGGTTTCGACGCCCAGCGAAAGCGGGGTCACATCAAGCAGCAAGATGCCTTCGACATCGCCCGCCAGCACGCCGCCCTGAACAGCGGCACCCATGGCAACCACTTCGTCGGGGTTAACCGACATGTTCGGATCTTTGCCGGTGATTTTCTTCACCAGTTCCTGCACGGCGGGCATACGGGTGGATCCGCCAACCAAAATAACTTCATTCACGTCGCCAGTAGCCAAACCAGCATCCTTTAAAGCCTGTTCAACCGGGTGCTTGCAGCGATCCAGCAAATCCTTCGTAATCTTTTCAAATTCGGCACGCGTAAGGGTCAAATCCAAATGCTTGGGGCCCGATGCATCGGCGGTGATAAACGGCAAGTTGATGTTGGCCTGAGCGGTGGAAGAAAGTTCCATCTTGGCTTTTTCGGCCGCTTCCTTCAAACGCTGCAAAGCCATCTTGTCGGCGCGCAAGTCAATGCCATTGTCGGCCTTAAACTTGTCGGCCATCCAGTCGATAACGCGCTGATCCCAGTCGTCGCCACCCAGGTGGTTGTCGCCGGCAGTCGAACACACTTCAAACACGCCGTCGCCCAGCTCAAGCACGGAAACGTCAAAGGTACCGCCGCCCAAGTCGAACACGAGAATTTTCTGATCCTTGTGCGTCTTGTCAAGGCCGTAAGCCAAAGCAGCTGCCGTGGGCTCGTTGATGATACGCATAACTTCAAGGCCGGCAATTTTGCCCGCATCTTTGGTGGCTTGACGTTGCGCATCGTTGAAGTAGGCCGGCACGGTGATAACCGCTTGCGTGATGGGGCTGCCCACCTGCTTTTCGGCGTCGGATTTCATCTTTTGCAGCACCATGGCCGAAATTTCTTCCGGCATGTAATCTTTGCCGTCGATGTCGATAACCGCGCGCTTGCCCTGCCCATTTTTTACATTATAAGAAATGGTCTTTTGTTCCTCGGGGGTTTCGCTAAACGAACGCCCCACGAAACGCTTGACCGACGCAACCGTGTTTTCGGGGTTGGTGACGGCCTGGTTCTTTGCGGCCTTGCCCACGACGCGTTCGCCATCTTTGCGGAAACCCACCACTGAAGGAGTAGTGCGGTCGCCTTCGGCATTGGTAAGAATCTCAGGTTCGGATCCTTCCATAATAGCCATGGCGGAATTGGTGGTTCCCAAGTCGATACCGATAATCTTTCCCATAGTTCAAAATCCTTTCAGTTGTGAGGCCGCGGATTTCCCGGTGCCTGCCCTGTTGTTCCCTACATTAAAAGCTTCGTTCGCGCACCCGCCAAGGAGGGGAAAGGCGGGTGGCGAACAGAAGCTTGCGCGCTTACATCGCCAAAAACGGCGCGTGCCCAAGCGCTCATTCACTACTTTTTAGAACGATAGAAATATATAATCTAAGTCTAGCGCTGTCAAGTTATTTTCAGCTTATTTGCTCAAGTAATCTCACTTGTTACCCCGCCGACATATAACCTGGTCAGTCGATGGAGGTTAAGCGCTGCGCCCTCAAAAAGTGCACACACAAGGCACTATTATCCGCAGGGCCATTCTACCGCTAGCGCCGTCATGGCAGGTAGAAGCATCTTCTCGCCACTACGCAGCGATGGCCGCCCCCGGTGGATGGCAAAAACACAAGGAAGGAGCACCTATGCACATCGGAGGAATCGGGACTATTGAAAAACGGGGGCCCAACACATGGCGCATTCGCTTGGCTGTGGGGCGCGATTGTGAAACGGGTAAATACCGCCAGCATTCGCGCACGGTACACGGCAGCAAGGCGGATGCGTTTCGTGCGCGTGAAGAAATGCGGCGAGAACTGGAAGGCGGCGGCCACCCCCATGCCAACAAAGTGACGTTTTCTCAGTTTGCCATCGAGTTTGAACAGCGTCGCAAAATGAACGGCGGCATAAAGGCCATCACGCTTAGCGCCGATCGTATGCTAATCCGGCGGCTCTACCGCTATCTGGGCGAAACACCCCTGCACGCAATAGATGCAAGCATGCTGGTCAAAGCCCAAATGCGCATGAGGGAAGATGGCTACACGCAAGCCATGCTGCATTGCACGCTGGGCAAGCTCAACCAGATTTTGAAGGAAGCGGTGCGCGTCGATCTGATTCCCACCAACCCCTGCGACAAAATTGATTTGCCGCGGTCGGCGCCCCACGCGCTGTGCGTGCTTGATGCGCAGGGCGCGCGACGCCTGCTAGAAGCGCTCGATGTGCTGGAACAGGCAACGCACGATAACAGCCAACCCGACCAGCCCAATCCCCTTCTGGTGTGCTCGCGCATCATGGCCTGCCGCCTTGCCCTTTCTACCGGCATGCGGCGCGGCGAAATACTAGGCCTGACATGGAATAACGTCGATTTGGATAACGCGAAACTGCGCGTGATACAGCAATATACCGCAGAAAACGTCGTGCGTGCGCCCAAAACCAAAAGCGGCATTCGCACCATCAGCCTTGACCAAGCCATCACCCAAGGCCTGCGGGTATGGCGCGCACGGCAAGAGAAACTTCTGGCGCGGGCGCACATTGCGGTATCCCCCTCGCTGCCCGTTGTTTCCAACTCGATCGGCGCATTTGCCCACCCGAGCGATTTCAACAAATGGTGGGCGGTATTTCGCGACGAAAACAACTTCCCCGGCCTGCGCTTTCACGATTTGCGCCACACCCAGGCAACGCTGCTCATAGGCAACGGGGTCGATATCAAAACGGTGCAAAATCGCCTGGGGCATTCCCGCGCGGCAACCACGTTGGACACCTATGCCACCGCCCTGCCAGAAAACGATCGCAAAGCCGCCGACCTCTTCGGCATGCTTTTGCAAAAAACGCCGTAAGCTCAGACCATTCAGTCCGCATTCAGGCCAAAAAATCCCGGCGGAAAACGCCCGCGCCCACCGGGATTTTCCTACCGCTTCACGCGCCCCAAAAGATGCGCGATCAGGCCAGCGCTGCGCGCACAGCAGACTGCGTTTGAGGGGTAACAACGGCCGGGCCGCCCAAGAACTGCACTGCCGCGATGGCTGCCTTGTTCGCCGCAATAACGTTGGTGATGCCATAGCTTGCCGCGTCGCCCTCGTCCACCAAAAGAAGCGGCGCCAAGCGCGATCCGGCGGCCGAAGAAGCAGAAAGGGCATCGTAATAATTCTTGCCCGTGGCAACGCATAAGGTGGAAAACGACAGCACCCCTTCGGCAACTGCACCTTCGGCGATGCGGGCAGAAGTCTGGTAGCAATCCGTGCCCGACCAGCGCTTCACCGTGGCGCCCTGCGCAATAAGCGCACGCTGCGTGGCATCGCTTACCACCGCTGGGCCGCCGACAATTCTTATGTGAGCAAAGTTTTTGAGCGCGGCCAGCGTGGGGGCATCAAGCGCGCCTTTGGCATCGGTCAGATAGATGGGGGCACCTTTGGCGTAGGCATAGGGCGCCACCGCAAGGGCGTCGGCAAAGTGGGCCGATGTGGCCACGATGGCGGTTTCCGAAATGTTGCCCGCCGCGCCAGCCAGCTCATTGGCGCGCAAGGCCGTTTCGATGGCAGTGGCACCCCACACGCGGGAAGTGGCCAGCCCCTTGCCCTCAAGCGCAGTTTTGACCTCTTCGGAAACCACCGCCTCGCCACCCACGATAAGGGCTTTTTGGGCGCCCAGCTGCGCAATGATTTCTGCCGTTTGCGTGCTCAACTGCGCTTTTTCGGTAATAAGCACGGGCACATCTTGGTAGGGGCTCGCCTTTTTTAGCGCGCCCGCCAAACCCGCCGCACAAAGCGCATCCTGGAAGGAATCCTTCGTGGTCACGATAACGGTTTTGCACGCGCCCGGCGTGAAGGCATCTGCCGCAATAGCCGCCATGGTATCAAGAGCTGTTGATCCCGCGAGCACCTTATATGTTGTCGATCCGGCAAGCATCTGCAGCGCAGCGGCGGCGTCAATGGCCCCGTGGCTGCCGCTGGTTTCCCGCCGATCGTTTACCGGGTCGACCACCGGGCGCGCCGTTGCATACAGCGCGTTGCACACTTCACCAACCGTTGCCCCTGGCGCAGCGGCAAAACAAAGCGCTGCGGCGCCAGCTACAAGGGGTGACGACATCGAAGTGCCGCTCTTTTTTGTGTACGACGCATCCGCCGCGCCGTAGGTGGAAAACAGGCGCACACCCGAAGCGCTGATATCTTTATAGTGGTTGTAATCGGACCAATACGCGTTGTTGCCCCGCGTATCCAGCGCCGTAACCGCCATGCATTCCTTGAAATCGCAGGGGTAAGATGCCTGCGTATACGGGTTGCCCGCGCTATCCCCATTGCCCCCTGCGCACACCGTAAGAATGCGATAGTTCGTGCGCGCATCCGCTATTTTTTTCTGAAACAGCACATCGTCGCCACCAAAGCCGTAGCTACCCAAGCTGAGGTTAATTACGTGCAGATCGCTCACGGCACCACTATTGATCAGGCCAAAAAGGTACTCGTACGCTGTGAGCAAATCTTTTGTCGTGCACATTTCGGCGGGCGTGCTATCAAACACCTTCACGGGAAGTATTTTTGCGCCATAAGCAGCCCCCGCAATACCCCGCCCGTTGTTGGCCACGCCTGCCGCAATGCCTGCAACGTGGGTGCCATGCCCCGATATATCACCGCTGAACTGGGGTGTTGCTACAAGGGGTCTTTTGTAGAATGCGTCGTAGGCATATTCGTGTATAAGGTTGGCGCTTAAATCTTCGTGGGAAAGCCTGACGCCCGTATCCAACACGGCAATGGTTCCTGCTGTTGCAGCGGGAACATTCTGCCAGCCTTCCACCAGGTGCGAAGCGTACAGGTAGTACTGGTTTTTCGCCGCCTTGGCATCGGAGATTTGCGCCGCAGGATCGTTGACCAGCGGCGGGGCATTCAGCGCGGCATATGCGGCAGGGTTCGCGGGATCGGCGGGGTCGGCGGGGTCGGCGGAAGCATCTTCCACAGGGTCAACCAAGTGGTAACGATAGTTGGGTTGCGCGAAAACAACGCCGGGAATGGCGCGCGCCGCATCCAGCGCAGCAGCCGTGGTGTGGCCTTGGGCGGGGCTGACACACAAAACCTTGCTGC
>JAVWGW010000024.1:0-15261 GCA_036640375.1 Raoultibacter sp.
GCAAGCGTTTAACGCCTCTGCGGTGGTAAACACCTGATGCGTTTCTATGTAATGCCGAAAGGGAGTACTCACTGACACTGCTCCTTTGTTATTAAACAAATATGTTGAAAAATAAATGCTAATTGACAGTATAGAAGCCGCAAAGCCAATCTGCAAGCTTTTCTGCAGCCCTCTAAATGCAGCTTGGATAGGTTGAGGGAAAATGCCGCTCGATGTGTGTCGCGCGTGCCGCGCTCCTAAATAAGCTAAGGCATAGCCCCACCCTGTGCCGCGCACAAAAAACCGCCCAGCTCGAAAGCTTGGGCGGTTGCTGTAATCAGGCCTTTACTGCCAGCACAAGGGCGTGCTACTTTTCGGCTTCCACTAAGGTCAGCTCGAAGTTGAGGTTTTTGCCGGCCATTTCTGAATTCATATCGAAGGTGGCAATGCCGTCGGTAATTTCTTTCACGAACACGGGGAAAGGTTGCCCGTCGGGTCCGGTCATGAAAATGCGCTGGCCAACAGGCAATTGATCACCGTTGGGAATCTGGTCTACAGGAATCTTTTGCAGCAAATCTTCGCGATATTCACCATAGGCCTCGGCTGCTTCCAGATGGATTTTCTTGGTTTCGCCTTCAGCCATTTCGTTGACGGCGCTGTCAAAACCGGGGATCATTTGCCCGGTCATGCACACAAATTCAATCGGCTCGCCGCGGTCGACGGAAGAATCAAACTGCGTGCCATCATCAAGGGTGCCCACATAGTGAACCTTGACTTTCTTGCCTTCGTTGCTCATGCACCGCTCCTCTCATAGATTTACATCACCTGCAATTCAGTCTAGCCGAAGAAGCAATCCCCCCGAACAAGAAGAAAAAATACTGCAAAGATGTCACGAAACGGTTTATTAACCCCGCCAACCAAGGCGCATTCTGCTGCACAACCCACTATTTTATTGGGTTGCTTGGGTTTTGCCATGTTAGCTCTTTTCTGATTGCTTCGACATCTCGTTTTGTCACCAGGCCCTCTGCCAGGGCATCTACCAGTGCTTCTTCCAGGCGATCCGGCATAATCTTTCCTTCGCAGTACCTAATGGAATCGGCAACGGTCATGCAGGGGATGCCGTCATAAAGCGTAACGGCGTCGCCGAGCGGCCGCTGTACTACCTTGACATAGCAAGGCAGTTGCTTTCTTACGCGCTTGGGCGTACCCACGGTGATGGCCTCGGGGTTCACGGAAGCAAGATTTTGCATGGCCAAAACGGATTCACCTAACACATACGCTTCAGGACCAACAAGCGCTGCGGCATCGGCATAGATGTCAAGGCTTGATGGTGCATAATGCTTAACGCGATAAACCCCCCGCCCAACATGATGAAGTTTCCCGCGAGCCCGCAGTTTGCCCAGTTCTTCTTTGGCAATACCCATTTTGCGTGCTTGTGCCGTAGTGATTAAGCCGAAATTTTCGGCGGCAATTTCAAATATGTGGTCGTAATAGGTCATGTCAAAAGGATACCATTTTCGGTACCCTTTTGACAGTGTGCTTATGCTATTTTCCGCGAATACTTTAGCAGCAGCCCGCAGCGAACAAGCAGCAAGCACCCCGCAAGCGTTTAGCGTCCAGGCAGTTCGTTTACGGCTAGTAGGGTGATTTCAAAATTGAGGGCTTTGCAAATGGCGTCGTGGTTCATGTCGAACACCGCATAGTCGTCGCTCACTTCAATCACCCGTGCGGGATAGGTTTGCCCGGTGGGGTCTTCCATGTTCACCATTTCGCCCACGGGCAGCTTGAGGTGGGCGGGAATTTTTTCGCGGGGTATGCGCAGCACGCGTTCATCGCTGCGTTCTTCGTAGGCCTCGTTTGCCCCCACGCGCGCCGTATGGGTTTGCCCCACAGCCAAGCTGCGCACCGTTTCGATAAACACCGGGGGCATCCACCCGTCGGTGCAGGGAAAATCGATCGGCTCGCTCTGGTCGATAAACGTGGCGCCATCGTCAAAAAAGCCGCGATATTTCACCGTAACCATCTTGTCGCTGTTGTCGATTGGTCCTTGCATGGGTTCTCCTTGTTGGCGCGGTAAGGCTTTAGGCAAACGCACTGATGTCGGCAAGCGTTGTGCGCTGCGCCACCAAGTCGGCCAAAGGGGTCAGGTAATGTTGTTCTTCGGCAGGCAAGCCCGTTTTGGCGCTGGCAAACAAGTCGTCGAGAATTTCGCCGGCGGGGCGCCCGTACACCGTGGCCTGGTAACCGCGCTCCATCAAATTGTTCTTGGCAGCAATCACATCTTTTTCGCGCACATCGGCAAACAGCTGCGCGTAATGCGCCAAGTTTTCCTCGCTGTAAAACAGGCCTTTTATCAGCGCGGCATAAGCCAAAACATGGGGCAGGTCCATGGCGTCGGCCGGGCGTATTTCCACATAGGTTTTCAGGCGCACATCGTTGAACAGCATGGATAAGGCGTGTTCAATGTCGCTTTTTTCCATCGTGGTGTCGGCGTATATTTCACCAAAGCTGCGTTCTGAATAGCACCATTCTTCCTTTTTGCAGGGCATCAAAATGGCGGGCGTGTCCAAAAGGTAGGCCGCGTAATCGCGCAGGGTAAAACCGGGTTCCAGGCAGCCGGGTATAAGCCCGCAGCGGTCGGGGTCGCAGTGCTGCCAAATTTCGGTGCGCACCAGTTCGTGGCTGCGGTGCTTGCCTTCAAAAACCGGCGCGTTGTCTGAAACCAGCGAAAGCAGCGGCACCAACACGTTGGCCAAGCGCAGCTTGGTCAGGCAATCTTCAACAGAAAAATAGTCGATGGACACCTGCGTTGAAGCCGAACCGCGCATCATGGCCGGGCCAAAAGCGCCGATATTGCCCAGGTAGAAATCCATAAACTTGTAGCGGCGTTTGGGTATAAGTTCCATATCCTTCACCTGCGCGCTGGGGTGATAGCCCACGCACAGCACTTCTTGGCCAAAGGGTGCCACCAGCGCTGCCAGCTTTTCTTCAAAGGCGGCAAAGGTGGCTTGGGCATCGTCTAAGCAGGCAAAAGGCCCGGCCGAAAGCTCAATTTGGGCGGCCGGTTCAAGCGTGACCGCTTCGCCTTCGCGCATAACGCCCAGCAAATCGCCCGCAGTGTCGCAGGTGGTGGTGGGGTAATCGGCTTGCAGCTGCTGCAAAATCCACTGCGCGCCGTGGTCTTCGCTATAGGTAACCGGTGTGCGGTCGGCCGCGTGTATCAGCGTGTGTTCCAGTTCGATGCCCACACGGCCCGGCGCCGCGATAATGCCGCCTTCTATATAGGCAACAAGCGCGTCTATGTTGTGCTGTCGCGCGCTTTGGGCTTCGCTGGCAAGCGCTGCGCTGGGGGCAAAAGTTGTTTCCTTGGCTGTGTTATTCATGTAATGAACTCCCCTGGGATGGGTACAATGCTCAACATAATACCGCATTTGTGTACAATGGATTTTTGGAAGAAAAGCTTGTTGATATTTTGCAACTAAACGGTTGGCAAAACGGTTGTCGGCACCTGCCTGGGCGCAACGCGCGCGGGGGCGCCACAGAATAGGCGATTATGGATTTCCGCATTACCAAAAGAACAGCCCTGTTGCTGTTGTTCGATGTCATAGCCACGTATGCCGCCTACTGGCTGGCATCCTATTTAACCGATGTCTATGGCGAAGTGTTTTACAACAACGAAATCTACTTCATGTTGGGCATATTGGCGCTTATCAACGTGGCCACCTTGGGCGCGTTTCGGCTTTACAACAACTTGTGGGAATACGCTTCGGTCGATGAAGCCATTCAAATTGTGCTGTCGCTGGCCTTTTCCACGCTTGCCGGTGCCGTGTTTTTGTGGATCATCGAAGTGCGCTTGCCCATACGCGTGTATTTCGTGGCCTCGTTCTTGCTTATCTTCTTCATTGGCGGCATTCGCATGGTGTATCGCGTCATGCGCCAAAAAAAGCGCGTGCTTTCTGTGGGGCACGCCGTCTGTGATAGGCCGCGCACCCTTATTGTGGGCGCGGGTGAAACCGGTTCGCTCACCATCGACCGCATGGTTTCTAAAGACCCGCTTATGCCGGGCATTCCCCTTATTGCCACCGATGATGACCCTACAAAGCGCGGCCTGCGCATCCATGGCGTAAAGGTGGCGGGCACCAGCGATGATATTTTCGATCTGGTCGACAAATACGACATCGAACAAATAGTGGTGGCCATCCCTTCTTCCACCTTGGAAGAACGCCGCCGCATTTACGACATCTGCACCAAAACCGATTGCAAGCTGCGCACGCTTCCCAACATCCGCGAACTGCGCATCGACGAATTGGAAGATGTCAGCCTGCGCGATGTTGATGTGGCCGATTTGCTGGGCCGCGAAGAAATCATCTTGAACACGCGCACAGTCAGCGGTTATATCGCGGGCGAAACCGTGCTGGTCACGGGCGGCGGCGGATCAATCGGGTCCGAACTGTGCCGTCAGCTGTGCCGCGTGGCCCCGCAGCGCATCGTCATTTTGGATATGTATGAAAACGATGCCTACCTTTTACGCCAAGATATTTTGGCCGAATACGATGATATCGACATCGTGATAGAAATAGGTAACGTGTGCGATTTGCAGCGCGTGAACGAAGTGTTTGCCACCTATAGGCCGGCGGCGGTGTTTCATGCGGCGGCGCACAAGCACGTGCCCCTGATGGAAATATGCCCCCGTGAAGCGGTGCACAACAATGTGTTTGGCACGCTTAACGCGGTGCGCGCGGCCGACCACTACGGCGTCAAGCGCTTCATTTTCATTTCCACCGACAAGGCGGTCAATCCCACTTCGGTCATGGGTGCCACAAAGCGCATGGGCGAAATGGTGATGCAGTATTACGCGCGCACCTCAAAAACCATCTTTTCCGCCGTACGTTTTGGCAACGTGCTCGGGTCAAACGGCAGCGTCATTCCCGTGTTCAAGCGCCAGATTGCCCAGGGTGGCCCAATCACGGTAACAGACCCCAACATCGAGCGTTTTTTCATGACCATTCCCGAAGCATCGCGCCTGGTCATTCAGGCGGGCGGTATGGCGCACGGCGGCGAGATTTTCATTCTTGACATGGGCGAATCGGTCAAAATTATCGATCTGGCAAAAAGCCTCATCCAGCTTTCGGGCCTTGTGGTGGATATTGATATTAAAATTGTGTTCACCGGCCTGCGCGAAGGCGAAAAGATGTACGAAGAACTGCTGATGGATGAAGAAAGCACGCTGGCCACCGACAATTCCTCGATCATGATTTCCACCGGCCAAGAAATTGGCTACGAAGAGGTTGCCGAAAAACTTGAAGAGCTTGAAGCGGCGCTTTCCAAAACCGATGCCGAAGCTATCGCCATTTTGGAAGAAGCCGTGCCCACCTATACGCACACGCCCAACCACGCATGATCGGGCGGCAGCCCGCGTGATCACACCTGATCACGCATACCTTTGAAGGGAAGCGCCATGTCCATTAAAGTAGGAATTGTGGGTGCGGCAGGCTTTGCCGGCATCGAACTGGTACGTTTGTTGCAACAACACCCCCTTTTTGAAGTAGCGGTTATCACGTCTAATGCCGATGCGGGCACGCCGCTGGCGCAGGCCTACCCGGCGTTTTGCGGCAGCAGCAATCTGGTATTTGAAACCCACGATACCCCGGCGCTTGCTGCCTGCGACGCCGTGTTTTTGGCGGTGCCCCACACAGCGGCGATGGGCCAGGTGCCTGCGCTTTTGGCCGCGGGCACATCCGTGTTCGATCTTTCGGCCGATTATCGCCTCAAAGATGCTGCGGTCTACGAAAAATGGTATGGCACGCCCCACACATCCCCCGACCTTTTGGCGCGCGCGGCCTTTGGCCTGCCCGAACTGTTCGGCGCCGAAGTGGCGCGCGCGGCCGCCGCACATGCTGCGGGCACACCCGCGTTGGTGGCGTGTGCCGGCTGCTACCCCACGGCCACTTCGCTTGCGGCTTTCCCCGCTGTAAACGCGGGCCTTATGGGGCCGGGCAACCTGATAGTCAACGCCATTTCCGGCGTGAGCGGCGCGGGCAAAAGCCCCAACGCGCGCACGCATTTTTGCACGGCCGATGAAAATGTGGAAGCCTACGGTGTGGGCAAACATCGCCACACCCCCGAAATCGAACAGATTTTGGGCTTGGAAGGTCGCGTGTTGTTCACGCCGCATTTGGCTCCGCTGGTGCGCGGGCTGCTTTCGACGGTGTATATACCCCTTTGCGCGGATGCCGCCCGCGATTTTGATGCGGATCGCCTGCAAAAACTCTATACTGATTTTTATGCGGATGCTGCGTTTGTGCACGTGTTGGCGCCGGGCACGTGGCCCAAAACACGCAGTGTGGCGGGCAGCTGCCACGCGCACATCGGGCTGACGCTGCACGAACCAAGCCGCACGCTCATTGCGGTGGCCGCCATCGACAACCTGTGCAAAGGTGCCGCTGGCCAGGCGGTTCAATGTGCCAACATCGTGTATGGCTTTGAAGAAACAACCGGCCTCGCCCAGATGGCGCTGCCGGTTTAAGCTGCAAGAAAAGCTTTAAGGCAAGGGGGTATTTCATGGCGGATGAAAACAGCACGGCTGCGTGCACGCTTGAAGTGGTGGAAGGCGGGGGTGTTACCAGCGCTGTGGGCTTCACGGCGGCAGGCATGCATGCGGGCCTGCGGCGCGACCCCACCCGCTTCGATCTTGCCCTGGTGTGTGCCGATCAGCTGTGCACCTGCGCGGCCACGTTTACCACCAATGTGTTTTGCGCGGCCCCGGTGCTGGTGTCGCGCGAACATCTCAACGATACCGGCGAAGGCGTCGCCCGTGCCGTCATCATCAATTCGGGCAACGCAAACGCGGCAACGGGCACGCAGGGCTTAAGCGCCGCGCGCGCGGTGTGCGGCTACACCGCCGATGCCCTGGGCTGTGCTGCCGAAGATGTGCTGGTGGCTTCAACAGGGGTTATAGGCGTGCATTTGCCCTTGGAACCCTTTGCCGCAGCCGCCGCCCCGCTGGCACACGCCGCATCCCGTGCGGGTGGCGACGCGGCGGCACACGCCATCATGACCACCGACACCTTCCCCAAGCAATGCGCCTTAAGCTATATAAGTCGCGACCCCGCCTGCGCCGGTATGCGGGTAAGCGTGGGCGGCATGGTGAAGGGCTCGGGCATGATTATGCCCAATATGGCCACCATGATCGCCGTTATCACCACCGATGCCCCCCTGGCGCAAGCGCAGGCCCACGCAGCCCTGCGCGCGGCGGTGGGCGCAAGCTTCAACAAGGTAACGGTTGATTCCGATACTTCCACAAACGACACCTGCATCCTTATGGCCAGCGGCGAAGCGCCCGGTGCCCCTGCGGGCTGGGTCATCGAAGAAGGCAGCCCTGCCGCCGCCGAATTTGCCGCTGCCCTCAATGAATTGTGCACCGCGTTGGCGCGCCAGATAGCGACCGATGGGGAAGGGGCAACCCGCCTGATCACGGTGGATGTTGCCGGTGCCCAAAACGATGCCGATGCCGATGCGGCCGCGCGTGCCGTGGCAAATTCCCCCCTGGTAAAAACGGCCATTTTCGGCCACGATGCCAACTGGGGGCGCATCGCCGCCGCGCTGGGCAAATCGGGCGCAGTGTTTTCCCAGCACAATGTGGATATCGACATCATGGGGCTTGCCGTGTGCAAAGGCGGCCTTACCTGTGCCTTCGACGAAGAAGAGGCGCTGCGACGCTTTGAAAATCCCGAAATTACCCTTGCCATCAATCTGGGTCAAGGCAACGCGCACACCACGGTGTGGACCTGCGATTTTTCCCACGAATACATTTCGATCAACGGAGATTACCGATCATGAAATACGCAAAAGACACCCGCAACGAACCAGCCTTCAGCGAAACCGCCGATGTATTGATGGAAGCGCTGCCGTGGATTAAAAACATCACCGGCAAAACGGTCGTCATCAAATACGGCGGGTCGGCCATGGTCGACGAACAGCTGCGCGCCGATGTCATGAGCGACATTGTGCTGCTAAAAATCATCGGCGTGAACCCCGTCATCATTCACGGCGGCGGTGCGGCCATCACGGCGGCCATGGAAAAAGCCGATTTCCCCGTTGAATTCAAAAACGGCCAACGCGTCACCACCGAAGAAGCCATGGATGTGGTAAAAATGGTGCTGGTGGGCAAAGTGAACCAAGAACTGGTGGCCGCCATGAACGCGCACGGCAACCTGGCCGTGGGCGTGAACGGGGCGGATGCGGGCACCATCATCGCCGAGCAACTTTCGCCCGATTTAGGCCGCGTCGGTCGCGTCACCGAAATAAATGCCACCTATATAAACGACCTGATCAAGGATGATTATGTGCCGCTGGTAGCTTCGGTGGGCAAAGAAGACGGCGGCGGATCGCTCAACGTCAACGCCGATCTGGTGGCGGGCGAAGTGGCCGCGGCCATAGGTGCGCACAAGATCATCTTCCTTACCGATGTCGACGGCCTCTACGAAAACTTTGAAAACAAAGATTCCCTCATTTCTAACATGACCCTGTTTGAAACGCAGTATATGGTAGAAAACAAGCTGGTGTCTTCGGGCATGATCCCCAAGCTTACGGCCTGCATCAATGCGCTGAACGCGGGCGTGTTTCGCGCACACATCATCAACGGCACCACCCCCCACGCGCTGCTGCTAGAACTGCTCACTTCAACGGGCGTGGGCACCACCATGCATTCGACGGAAGAATCCTGCACCTTCGATGCGCACCCGCTGGGAAACCTTGCCACAAAGCTGGTGGAAAACCGCGATGTTGCCGGTGAACTGTTCGCCTATGTGACCGAAGCCGGTCGCCGCCGCGCAAAGCGTTAACATTTACTGTACCCGCACTGCACCGCACTGCAGCGCACAAACGTATCGTGAAGAAAGAAGGGTTTTGCCATGTCCTACGAAAACGAAGCACGCCTTGAAGACGAATACCTTATGCCCACCTACGGGCGCAAGGCCGTTGAACTGGTAAGCGGGCAGGGTATGCGCGTAAACGATAGCACAGGCTGCAGCTACCTCGATTTCATTGCGGGCGTGGGTGCCGATAGCCTGGGCCACTGCCATCCGGCGGTTGTCGCTGCCCTAAACGCGCAGGCGCAGCGGCTTATCCACGTAAGCAACTATTATTATATTGAAGGCCGCGGCGAACTGGCGCAAACGGTTTCAAACTTGCTGAACGCCTGCGTGCCCCAGGATCTGCGCAGCCCCTGGCGCAGTTTCTTTTCCAATTCGGGTGCCGAATCCAACGAATGCGCCATCAAGCTGGCGCGCCTGTATTCCAAGCGCTTTAGCCATGGCGGGCTCAACATTATCACGCTTGACCACAGCTTTCACGGCCGCACGCTGGCTACGCTGGCCGCCACGGCGCAGCCCGCAAAGCAGGAATCTTTCAAGCCGCTTCCGCAAGGTTTTTTGCATACGCCCCTAAACGACATCCCTGCGCTTGAAGCGCTGTTTGCGGCGCACCCCCAGGGCATTTGCGCCATCATGCTTGAAGTTATCCAGGGCGAATCCGGCGTGCACCCCGCCACGGCGGAATTTTTGCAGGCCGCCAGCCGCTTGGCGCACGAAAACGGCGCACTGCTTATCTGCGATGAAGTGCAAACGGGCATCTATCGCTGCGGCACGCATCCCTTTGCGTTCCAACATTTTTCTTGCATGCCCGATATTGTGACCATCGCCAAGGGTATCGCTTCGGGCTTTCCCACCGGGCTGTGCGCCGCGCGCTCGGAAGTGGCCGCCGCTTTTGCGCCGGGCGATCACGGATCCACCTTCGGCGGCAGCCCCCTGGCCATTGCTGCGGCGCGTGCCACGCTGGCAACGATCGAGGCAGAGGGCTTGCCTGCCCAGGTCAGCGAAGTGGGCGCCTATTTCCGCGAGCAGCTGGCCACGCTTGAAGGCGTTACCCAGGTGCGCGGTCGCGGCCTTATGTGCGCCTGCGATTTGGCGGCCGGCATCGACGCTTTTCAGGTGGTTGCCCGCGGGCTGGAAAACGGCTTGCTGCTTAACGCCACCGGTGCCTCCACGCTGCGTTTTTTGCCGCCGCTGGTGTGCACGCGCAGCGAAATTGATGAACTCTTAGCGAAGCTTGGGCACCTTTTTTAAGAATCTGGCTTGCTCTGGCGCAAACATGCGTTACTATGTTCTGCATATTGTTAGCGCTTTCTTGCGAGTAATCGTATAGAATAGTAAAAGTTTCCGTCATTATCGGATACAACAAAAAAAGGTAGCAACCAGGAATTCGCATGAGAAAAAGGGTACAGAGACACGATATTATTCGCGACATCATTCGCGAAAACAATATCCGCACTCAGCGTGAACTCGCCGACAAGCTTCAAGCTGCCGGTCATGACTGCACGCAAGCCACAATTTCTCGCGATATAACCGATATGGGCTTGGTAAAATCCCGTGAAGGTTACTACGAACTTCCCGAAGACATGCGCTTGCAGCGTATGGTCGCCGAACTGGTTGAAGAAATCTATCTCGCTGGCAATATGGTTGTCGTAAAAACGTTTTCCGGCGGCGCCCCGGGCGTTGCAGGTGCCATAGACAAGGCGGGCCTTGTCGGTTCGTTGGGCACGGTTGCGGGCGACAACACCATTATGATTGCAGCAAAAACCCCCGAGGACGCTATGACCATCGAAGCGGCCCTCAACAATTTGCGACGACGATAGTCGTATTCTTCCTGGCGCGCACAAGCGCCCACCTCACCCCTGCACTACCCCGAAAGAAAATCCAGCCTCTGTAAGCTGCCTTTCCGCATATGTTGTGGGAAAGCAAAGATGCACCGTATGCCGCACCGCGTGATAGCTAAGGAAACCCCTTAA
This sequence comes from Raoultibacter sp., assembly GCA_036640375.1. GTDB lineage: Bacteria > Actinomycetota > Coriobacteriia > Coriobacteriales > Eggerthellaceae > JAVWGW01. The sequence continues at coordinate 10,826 of JAVWGW010000024.1, forward strand.
CACAGCGCCCCTGCGTCCTGCGTACAACTTTGTTCCGGCGCGCAAAGTGCTGTTATAACCTTACATTTTATCGAAAGGAACACCCATGAAATCGCAAGTTGAAAGCACTCACGCAAGCACTGCCGCCGCCCCGGCCCCCGCCGCCGAAAAAGAAAGGGTCGTGCTGGCCTATTCGGGGGGCCTTGATACCTCGTGTTGCATCAAGTGGATGCAAGTTGAATTGAACCTTGACGTCATAGCCGTGGTGGGCGATGTGGGTCAAGAACACGACGGCCTTGAAGCCGTGCGGCAAAAAGCGCTCAAAACGGGCGCCCTGGATTGCGTGGTTGTGGATATGCGCACCACCTTCGCCGATGAATACTTAAGCAAAGCGCTTGCGGCCAACGCCATGTACGAAAATAAATACCCCTTGGTGTCGGCGCTTTCACGGCCGCTCATTTCTAAGCATCTTGTTGATGCGGCGCACAAATACGGTGCAAAATACATCGCGCATGGCTGCACGGGTAAGGGCAACGACCAGGTACGTTTTGAATCAAGCATCCAAATGCTCGACCCCGATTTAGAAATCATCGCCCCCGTGCGCGATTGGGAACTCAAAACTCGGTCCGAAGAGGTCGATTGGGCCTGCGCACACGGCATCGAAGTGGCAGCCACCAAAGATAACCCCTATTCCATCGACGATAATCTGTGGGGGCGCGCCATCGAATGCGGCGTGTTAGAAAACCCCTGGGAAGAATCCCCCGAAGACATCTACACCATGACAACTTCCCCGCAAACGGCCCCTGATGTGCCCGAATATGTTGAACTGGAATTTGCGCGGGGCATCCCTTATTCCGTCAACGGCGCACAAAAAAGCTTTCTGGGGGTTATTCTGGAAATGAACACGATTGCCGGGCGCAACGGATTTGGGCGCATCGACATGATTGAAAACCGGCTTGTGGGCGTGAAAAGCCGCGAGTGCTACGAATGCCCTGCGGGCCTGGCGCTGATCATGGCGCACAAGGCGCTTGAAGATATGGTGCTTGAACGCGAAGTGCTGCACTACAAGCTTTCCATCGAACAATCGTGGGCAAACGCAGTGTATAACGGCCAGTGGTTTTCGCCGCTCAAAGAAGCGCTCGACGCCTTTTGTGCTTCGACGCAGCGCTGTCTTGCCGGCACCATTCGCTTGAAATTCTACAAGGGGTCGTGCACCGTCGTGGGCCGCAAAAGCGCCTATTCGCTCTACGATTTTACGCTGGCCACTTACGATGCCGAAGACCAGTTTGATCACAGTGCGGCAAAGGGCTTCATCCAGATACAAACTCTGTCCACCAAAGTGTGGGCGACCAATCGCAGGCGTGAAGGTGCGCCCGCCGAATTATTCGACGCGCAGAAGGCCAAAGGCCCTCTGACCAAAGGGAAATACGAATAGGGGATAGTCATGGCATTGTGGTCAGGTAGATTTGAACAAAGTGTGGCGCAGTCCACGCAAAACTTCGGGGCATCGCTGCCCGTCGATAAAGCGCTCTACAAACAAGACATCGCCGGTTCCTGCGCCCACGCGCAGATGCTGGCGGCCCAGGGCATTATCACGGCGGCCGATGCGCAAAGCATCGTGTGCGGCTTGAAAAAAATAGAGGCCGCCATCGAAGCGGGCAGCTTTGTGTTCGATATAAACGATGAAGATATTCACATGGCGGTGGAAAAAGCCCTCATTGCCGACATCGGCCAAGCCGGGGCGCGGCTGCATACCGGCCGCAGCAGAAACGACCAGGTGGCAACGGATACTCGCCTGTATGCCAAGCACTTGTGCGCCGATTTGATGGCAGCCAACCTTGGGCTGCGTCGCGCCCTTGTTGCCCAGGCGCAGGCCCAAAGCGACACCATCATGCCGGGCTATACCCATATGCAGCACGCACAACCCCTGCTGTTTTCCCACCACATGCTGGCCTATTTTTGGATGCTCACCCGCGATTTCGCCCGCCTGAAACAGGCGCTGCGTGCCGCCGATGTGAACCCTTTGGGCTCGGCGGCGCTGGCGGGCACCACCTACCCGCTTGACCGCGCGCATACCACCGCAGCGCTCGGCTTTGCTTCGGCGTCGCTCAATTCGCTCGATGCCGTGTCCGATCGCGATTTTTTGCTCGATCTCAATTACGCCTGCAGCACTTCGATGATGCATCTTTCGCGCCTGTGCGAAGAACTGATCTTGTGGTCCAGCGCCGAATTCGGCTTCATCACCCTTGCCGATGAATATTCCACCGGCTCATCGATCATGCCCCAGAAGAAAAATCCCGATTTCGCCGAACTGATTCGGGGCAAAACCGGCCGCGTCGTGGGCGATCTGGTGGCATTGCTGGTAACTATGAAGGGTCTGCCTTTGGCCTACAACAAAGATATGCAGGAAGACAAAGAAGGCGCCATCGACGCCGCCACCACGCTGGGCAACTGTTTAAGCTGCATGGAAGGCATGATAGCTACCCTGCACGTGCACCCCGCCCCCATGCTGGCGCAGGCCAAAAAAGGCTTCCTTGCCGCCACCGATGTAGCCGATTACCTGGCAAAACGCGGCCTGCCCTTCCGCGATGCCCATGCCGTGGTGGGCCATCTGGTGCTCACCTGCGAAAAGCGCGGCTGCGATCTGGAAGATTTAACGCTGGCAGATTTCAAAGCCGCCAGCCCGCTTTTTGAAGCAGACATCACCTGCGAACTCGATTTGGAAAGCATCGTGGCCGCGCGCACCACCCCCGGTGGCACCGCCCCTGCCGCGGTGCACGACCAGATGTGCCAGGCGCAGGCAACTCTTGAAAAAGATGCCGCGCAACTTTGAGCCTTTACACACTTAAGCCAACGGCTTTCCAACAAACTTGTGTGCTTTCAGCTTGGCTTCCCCCCGCAATGCTAAAATGGGCGAAGTTTTTGGGAGGTATTATATGGCATCACGTGCATCAAAAAATAGAGCGGGTAAAAAGACGAAGCAGCCTTTTGTGGGCGTGCTCGTCTTTTTCGCCATTGTCGTAAGCGTCGTCGCCATGGGCGGCGTGGCCGTGTATGCCCTGGGCACATCATGGCTGCAAGATCTGCCCGATTACGAAGATTCCGCCGCGTTTAACACGGCCGAAAAAACGCGGGTGTATGCGGGCGACGATACCACGTTGTTGGCGGAATTCTACTTGGAAAACCGCGAGCCTGTCACCGCAGCTGAAATCAGCCCCTTCGTATTCAAGGGCACCGTCGCCACCGAAGATGAACGCTTCTACGATCACGGCGGCATCGACATGAAGGGCATTGCCCGTGCGGTTGTGGCCAACCTAACCGGTTCATCTGAAGGCGCTTCCACCATCACGCAGCAGTTTGTGCGCAACACGGTGCTTTCCGATGAAATGAACGACATCACCTTCAAGCGTAAAGTGCGCGAAATGTATATCGCCGTCAAGCTTGAAGAAAAATATACCAAAGATGAAATACTGCTCATGTATCTCAACACCATCAATTACGGTTCGGGTGCCTATGGTATCCAGGCGGCTTCGCAGCAGTATTTTTCCAAAAATGCGCTCGATCTTACGCTTGTCGAAGCGGCCACGCTGGTGGGCATTCCCCAATCGCCCAACGCGCTTAACCCCATCGACAACCCCAAGGCCTGCCTCGAACGCCGCAATGTGGTGTTAAACCGCATGTTAAGCAACAACTACATCACGCAGGCCGATTACGATGCGGCCATAGCGCAGGAAATAGTGCTTAACGTCAAGCCACAAGATCAGGGCGAAGGCATGTATCTATACCCCTATTTCACCAGCTATGTGCGCCAATTGCTGCTGGAAAAATACTCCGATGCCGAAGTGTTTAAGGGCGGCATGACCGTGTATACCACCATCGACCCCGCCACCCAAGAAGCTGCCGAACGCGCAGCGGCCAACAAGCGCGCCGAAATCGCCGATGATTTGGAAGTCGCGCTCACGGCGGTTGACCCCGAAACGGGCTATATCAAGGCGCTTGTGGGCGGCAGCGATTATTACGCGAACAAATTCAACCTGGCAACGCAGGGTTTGCGCCAGCCGGGTTCCGCATTCAAAACCTTTACGCTGGCCTCCGCCATCGAAAACGGCATTGCGCCCACCACGTCGCTCGACTGTTCCTCTCCGGTCAAAATCGGCACCTGGGAAGTGGAAAACTACAATGGTGCTCAGTATGGCACGCGTTCTTTATCAAGTGCGTTTGCCGTTTCATCCAACACCGGTTTCGCGCGGCTTGTTACCTATTTAGGTCCTGAAAAAGTGGCCGATATCGCCCATCGCATGGGAATCAAAAGCGATTTGAATGCGGTGCCTTCCATCACCTTGGGTGGCGAAGCGGTAACGGTGAAGGAAATGGCAGGTGCCTATGCCACCATAGCCAGCGAAGGCACGCAGCGCGATGCGGTGGCCATTCGCAAAATCATCGACCGCAAAGGTGCC
>JAVWGW010000025.1:0-15073 GCA_036640375.1 Raoultibacter sp.
CATAAACGATGCCAAGCTTGAAGACGGGCGCGGCGGAGGCATTTGCCAGGTTTCCACAGCGCTCTATATTGCCGCTTTGCGAGCAAACTTGGAAATAGTCGAACGCCACCCCCATTCGTTTGTGACCGATTACGCGCCCATCGGGCTTGACGCCACGCTGGTGTATGGCGTGATGGATTTGCGCATCAAAAACAATACGGATACATCGGTGTTTGTCGGCGCCGAAGCGCTGGGGCAATCGGTCGAGGTCAAGCTGTATGGGCACGCTTCTTCCGGTGGCATTTCCGTCGATGCAACTTCTAAGGTGCTCGAATGCTACGATGCCACAGGCGCAAAAGTAAGCGCAGTTCAAAATGGTGAAACACCGCCCGCCACCGACAAAAGCATCTTCTATGTCACCGAATCTTCCCGCACGTATTACCAAGATGGCGTCAAAATGCGCAGCGACCATCTGTCCACCGACACCTACGAAGTGCCCCCTTCCGCCACCGTCGTATTAGCCGAAGGCAGCGTCGACCCCACAAAATAGTCCCAGCCACCCACGCGCACAGCGAGGCAATCCAGCTGCAAACACAGGCGTCTAGCTTTCAAAATCATCCCGAACGGGAATAACAGGGCTACCAAGCCCAAAATAGTCCCGAACGGGATGATTTCTGTTATACTGAACTAAATCATCCCGAGCGGGAATGTTTTGAGAGGGAGGCGCTGTCATGTTTGTGCCACAACATAAAATTTACTCCACCGAAGAGTGGGGCCGCGCCATTCGCACGCGCCGAAAGCAGCTTGGTTACACCCAAGAAAAACTTGCAGAACTTGCAGGATGTGGAGTGCGCTATCTTTCTGAATTGGAGCGCGGAAAAAGTACTGCTAGCATCGGTAAAGCTATCGAAATATCCAACGGAATAGGCCTTGATATATCCATCGGCCAACGCGGGCGGGGATAGCAATGTTTATCGAGGTAAAGCGCGAATATCGGGGCCGCTATGAAACGGTTGGAACCCTTCAGGCCAACAGCGAAGAAGGCGCGATTTTTGCTTATGATGCGGCTTATCGTGGCAAGGTGCATTCGGCAGGGATTTCATGTGCGTTACCCTTAAGACAAGACCCCTTCAGTCCCCGCGAAACAAAAGCCTTTTTCGACGGACTTATTCCTGAAGGGTCTATGCGCACAGGCTTGGCTGCACGTTTTAGAGTGGGTGAGTCTGATTTTATCGGCATTCTTCAGCACCTCAATAAGGAATGCATTGGCGCATTGATGTTCCAGGGGTCGGATGGTGTTGCGCAGTCGGCGCCCGCCTATCGGCCTTTATCCCATAACGAACTGGAAGGGCTGGCGGTTACTCCCGAGGCCTCTTCCGTCAAAATGATAGCGGAAGCTCGGCTTTCCCTTGCGGGTGCCCAGTCAAAGGTTGGACTGTACTGCGCGCCGCAATCGGATTCCGGCTGGCTTTTACCCCAGGGGAGCGCCCCGTCGACACACATTGTGAAAGCAGCCGATCAACGCTTTACCGATTTGGCAATTAACGAAGCACTTTGCTTGGAATTGGCGCGCAGGTGCAAGGTGCGCTGCGCCGATTATATGTTGCTTGATTTGGCCTATCCCGTCATTGCTGTTGCTCGCTTTGATCGCATTTTTCCTGATAAGAGTACCTCTATCGAAGGATACCCTGTGCCGTGGCGGCTGCATCAAGAAGATTTTTGCCAAGCGCTTGGATTCCCCCTGTATGCAAAATATGAAATGGCTGATATTCGCTATGTGCCCTTTATGGAGCGCTTGTTGCGGCAGACTTCTCCTCATTTTTATGACGATGCCTTAAGGCTTGCACGGCAGATTATTTTCGATTATTTGATAGGGAATTGCGACAATCACATCAAAAATTACTCGCTTCTTTATGCTCCCGACTGGCAAAGCGCGAGCCTGGCACCCGCCTATGACCTGGTAAGTACCTGCATTTATGAGCAATTCTCTCGGGAAATGGGCATCTCTTTGGGGTCAACGCGCGCGCTGGATGCGGTGACGCGCGATGATGTGGCGCTTTTTGCGGGGGAGTTGGGTGTGCCCCAAAAAGCCGTTTTAGCTATCGCCGACGAGCTTGCGCAAGACGTGCGCGAAAACCTTGCGACGGCGACGGAACACATCTGCAAGGAAGGCTTTTTAGTTGCGGAACAAGTTGCTCAAAAGATGTGCGGAGGCATAAACGAGCGCATAAAGGCTATTTCTGCGCACAGCTTCTAGTTGTTCGCAAGGCTATTATTTTCAAAATAGCCATTCCTTCACAAGCAATGTTTATTGCAGCGTTTACATCGCCTTGTTAGCACAAACGCGCCTCTTAAGAGACGCGTTTGCGGGGAGGGGAAATAAGAAAACGGGAATGTTAGAGATTGGCGGGATCAAATATCCCGAAGAAAGCTTTAAGATCATCCTTGCTGCCAACGACCTCTATCTTGCCTTCTTCGATAGCCTTGTCCATGGTGGTTCCCAAAGATGCGATGCTCACCATAACAGGGAAGGGCATCTTTAGTTCGAAGTCCACCTTTTCAGGCTTGCCGGCAGACACGGCACCTACGCAGTTGCGCACGGTAATGGTATTGGTAACGTCTTCGTCGGTGAAGGTGAGCGCCATAGATTTTTCGACACCCATAGCTTTTTCGGGATTGAGCCCGACGCGCATGATATTAAGGTACGACGCGCGATCAGCTGCGGCGGCCTGTGTGGGCGAGGAGGGCATAAGGGCGGGAACCTCAAGCGTGCCCTCAAGTTCCTTAACGTTGGTCATAAGGTAGTGGCGGGTGTTTGTTGAATAGGTGACATAGGCCATCTGGCGCATAGCTTCCGCCTTGAGTTTTTTAGCGTCGGCGTTTTCGGGGTTGACGGTGTACACGTAGTTGGCAAGCGTGGCCGCCCAGGAGTACTGCTTGTCGTTGAGCGCCTTTTGGGCAGCGACGGTGATAGCGTCGGGTCCGCCAGCAAGCTCGATGATGCGCTGGTATTCAAACTTCTTGGAAACCGGGTGTAATTCAAGAGGATCAACGCCGAACCAACCGACGACGCCCGTATAGACCGAGCGGTAATAATGTTCTACATCGCCATAGATGGGTTTGGTTGAGAAGCCTTCAATCATGAAACTGGGGATCTTGATTTTTTCGACGATTTCGTCGGGGCCGTAATTCATGTTCATGTAGCGAAGTGTCTGGTCGTAGACGAACTGGATACAGTCGCGATAAAGCGTGATGTTCTTGGACACCTCTTCTTTACCGGTCATGGGAAGACCCTGTGTGCCCGCATGGTATTCAGCGTTCCAGGACAAGATGGTGTCAAGGTTTTTGACAAGGATTTGCGGATCGCGATATTTGGCACCGCGAAGCGTGTAGAGGTTAAAAAACACGCCCCAGACAGAGTTTGTGACGGCGGTTTTAAGCTCGGGGAAGTAGAAATTCACACTTGTCGAAGTGTCCGCAGTCATCGGCCAGCACTCTATAGTGAGGCCATCGACAACCATTGTCGTGGTTTTATCGCTGGAGGGAATAAAGGTGTTGGGGGAAATGAACCCGACCGTGCTGCTTTTAAGCGTAGGGTTGACCATGTAAGGACCATCGCCGCCGCCGACGCTGCCATCGGGGCCTTGCATGCCAAGCAACATGCCAAACATGCGCAGCGATCGTGCGCCATACATGCGATATTCAGGGGAAGACCCCTCAGCGAAGTTGGCGTTGGCGATCAGGGGCAGATTTTTGGGGTTGCCTTTTTCCACAACCGCTTCGGTTCCGTTGGAAAAGTGATCGTGGGTAAAAAGAACCGCTACGACGGGCTTGTCGGTTACCGTGCGAAACATATCCATGTTCAGCTGCATTTCCTCATTTGAAGAGCCCGTATCAATGACGATAATGCCGGTATTGCCCATGACCATTGTGGAATTTGACATGCCATTTCCGGCGGCGCAATAGACACGATCATTAAGCTTGTGCAACTTGGGTTCATATTCAACATGCTTGTCAATCATGGCTTGATTGGCGATCTGTCCATTTTTACCCGTGCCCATGACAAGTTTTTGGCCAGAAGCGTTAACCTGCGCGCCCATATAAATGGGGTCACTAATTGCACCTATGCGCTGCTCGTCGGTCAGTGGAGCGGCCAAAGTATCACTGGCGCTGGCTGCTCCTGTACTGGGAGAACATCCGGCCAGAGCACCGGCACCCATAAGACCCAAGGCTCCTACTCCGCCTGCTTTCAAAAGATCCCGACGACTAATACCCATCTCGTTTCCCTCCTGTGGATTGTAGGGGCACGCAAGCAAGAGGCAGTTCACCTCTGTTGCGTTTTTCTTTCACGCGCACAAAATATAGCGCATAAAAGGCACCTGACATATATTACGCACCCTTGAATTATGGCGGAAACGGCCGTTCCTCTCCGTCGCATAATAACAAATTATCCTATGACAATCAAGAATTATCATAGGATAATTTTTTCCCTTGTGCTGGCGCTTGCCTTCGGGTCAGTTGATGCACTACAATTCTGTACTTGAGGTGCAGGATGGGATGCTAAGGTCAGTGGCAGTGATTGAGGCTCAAAAGAAAAGGCAGGGGTAGGCATGCTAAGCAGTTTGGTTGTGTGCTACCTGTTTTTGGGGGGTGCTGGGGCGGGAGCCACCTTAGTTCTTTTCGTACTTGATTTCTTTACGCCGGAAGCTATTGCGCGTGCGAACACGAGGGGGCACCTGCGAGCCTATCCGCAGCAGGCGTATCGCCGGTTTTTTGCTTCCGGTTTTGTGGTTGCGGCTGCGGCACTGCTTTTGGGAACTGTCTTTCTTGCGCAAGATGTGGGTCGGGTTGATCGTTTGTTGCTGCTGCTGTTGCAGCCTTCGGCAAGCTATCTTTGGATGGGTGCCGTGTCGCTTATGGCGCTTATAGTGCTCAGCGGGTTTTTTGCCTGGTTTTGGTGCGCCGATGCGGTGCGCGTACCCTTTTGGTTGTTGTGTTGCGCCGAAGTGGGCGGCATCGCCCTTTCGTTGGTGGTCGTTGTTTACACGGGCCTGCTTTTGCAGAGCATCCAGGCGGTTGCCCTGTGGGCTTCACCGCTTGTGCCCGTATTGTTTGTACTTTCCTCGCTATCGACAGGCATCGCGCTCATAATGGCAACGATGTGCCTTACGGGCGCCGCACGCTCGTACGCAACGACGCTCGCACGGCTTGCAAAGGTTGATATGGCCTGCATAGCGATTGAGGGCATATGTCTTGCAGTGTTCGTGGTGCTGGTTGTCAACGATGCATCGACGAGTTCTTCCGCCCGTATCTTGCTTTCGGGGGATTTTGCCGTAGTGTTTTGGTTTGGCTTGGTGGCCTTTGGGCTTATCGTGCCTTTTGCGGTAGAGGCATTTTTCGGGCACACGGGGCCGGGTCATCTTATGGTGGCTTCCTCACTTGTGTTGGTGGGCGGTTTTTGCCTGCGTTGGTGTATAGCTCATGCCGGCATCGCTCCTGATGTCGTGGCGTCGGCTATGGTAGGATTAGGATTGTAGATATACATTGAGTGGAAGATGGCATGGGGTTGAGTAATGTTTGCATTTGAAGTGGATGAAACAAGCGACCTGCCCCTTTGGGTGCAGCTTCGCAATCGCTTGATTTACCTCATCAACACCGGATGCTACAAACCGGGCGATCAGCTTCCAACGGTTCGTGGGCTTGCTTCTGATATATCCATCAATTACAACACGGTGAACAAGGCGTATCTTAGCCTTATGAGCGAGGGTTATATCGTGTCGACGCGGGGGCGCGGAGCCTTTGTGTGCGACCTTGAGGAAGATGACGAGGGCGAAGGCCATGCGGCGGACAAGCTGCTACAAGATTGCATCAGCGCCTGCCTTGAACTGGGACTCACTTACGATGAAATAGGGAAGCGGCTACCTAAGCTGCTGCGTAATATGGAAAAAAATGGTAAAGCCAAAAAGAAGGTGGGCGGGGATATATGAAATCGGCAAAAAAATTCAACCAGGCAAACCACCCCGAACGTAGCCGCGGGGCAGTCGTGGCCGAAGAAAGCGCATCTCGCGCCGATCAGCTTGCTTCCTCTAACGGAGCTCTTATCTTTGCCGTTACGGTGTTTGTGGTGGTATTTTCTTTGGTTTTGGGTGTTCCTTGGCTTCTCTTTGGTATGCCGAGCGTTTTATTGGCGGTGGCTGCCGCTGTTCTTGCTTGGTTGGCCACTTCGGCAGTGCACATCGTTCATCAATGGGAAAAGGTTGTGGTGCTGCGGTTCGGCCGTTTCAATCGAGTGTCGGGGCCGGGTCTGGTGTTCACCGTTCCCATCATTGAATACTGTACGCTTCGCATTGATCAGCGCGTGCGGGCCACAGCGTTTGGCGCGAAGGAAACCTTGACGGCCGATCTTGTTCCCCTTGATGTTGATGCGGCTCTTTTCTGGATGGTGTGGGATGCGGAAAAAGCGTGCACCGAGGTGGGGGATTTTAATCTTGCCGTAGAGCTTTCAGCTCAAACTGCCCTGCGCGATGCGATTGGGCGAGGGGCTGTTGCCGAAATCGCGCTACGACGCAATCAGCTTGACAAGGAACTCAAACGTATCCTGGAAGAGAAGGTTGCGCCTTGGGGCGTCACCATTCTTTCCGTTGAAATTCGGGATATTCTTGTTCCCGACGAACTGCAAGATGCTATGTCGCTTGAGGCTCAGGCCGAACAGCGCAAGAAGGCTCGCATCATCCTTATGGAAGCCGAACAAGATATTTGTGAAATGATGGATCGGATAGGCGAAGTGTACCAGAACAACGAAAGCGCCTTAAAGCTGCGCACCATGCACCTTCTGTACGAAAGCGTGCGAGAAACGGGTGGAACAGTGGTTATTCCGAGTGCTTTTGCCGAAGGATTCGGGAAAGCTTCGTTTGACGACCTTGGTTCTCTGTTGGGAAAATAAACTTTTTGCGCGCCTAAGCCCAAAAACTCATGCGTTTGAAAAATTGTCCTAGGATAATCATTGATTGTCATAGGATAATTTGTTATTGTGTGGATATCGCGATTTCTCGATACATAAATGACCGGGATTTCAAGCGAGAAGCTTCGGGGAGCCGATACGCGGCGGTTTCTTCGGGTATTGAAAAAAATCATCCTAGACAATTTTGAGGAGGAGAGATGTCTACAACGAAAAGCCCGAAGACCGGGTTTACTCGCAGAACTTTTCTCAAGACGACCGGTGCTCTTGCTGGTGCAGCGGCTGTTGGCACGGTGGCAGCGCCGCAACTTCAGGCTCTCGCTGTTAATTACGGCACCGGCCAGTTAGCGGGCAGCGACGAAAAGATCTGTTCGGGCGTATGCCGCCCCAACTGTTTTGCTTACTGTCACCTAAACATTCATGTGCGAGAAGGTAACATCACGAAGGTGTCGATGGCCGAATTCGGCGATAAATACCTCAATAGGATTTGCTTGCGTGGGCTAAGTCACGTACAGCGCACTTACGACCCCGAGCGCGTAAAGTATCCCATGCGTCGTGTTGGTGAGCGTGGCGGTAACGAGTGGGAGCGCATTAGCTGGGATGAGGCCTTGACGGAAGTAGCTGATAAATTCACCAGCATTCAGAAGACCTACGGTCCGCAGGCGCTTTCTTTCTACACTGTTTCGGGCAATATGGGCCTGCTCCATGGTGGCTCTTTGGGTATCTATTCGCTTTTGAAAAACGCGGTGGGCGCAACGCTGATTGGCGCCTGTATCGACAATTCAAGTACGGTCGGCGTCAATCGTGTCGCGGGCAATATGGGACCGTGGGTGTGCACCGAGCCCAAGCAGATGATTAAGGCTAAGTCTGTTGTTATCTGGGGAAATAACCTAACTGAAGCCCAACTTCAGGAATGGCATGCCGTAGCTGAAGCCAAAGAGGCCGGTGTGAAGATTGTCGTTATCGACCCAACCTTTACACACATTGCCGCCAAGGCCGACTTGTGGGTGCCGATTCGTCCGGCGTCCGATGCAGCGCTTGCACTTTCCATCATGAATGTCATTTTGAGCGAAGATGGGCAAGACGAAGACTTCCTTAAAAAGCATACCTGCGCCCCGTTCCTTGTGCGTTCCGATAACGGAAAGTTCATCCACATGAGCGATTTGGGTACGCCGCCCACGCAAGGCCCCGTCAATCCGATGACGGGTCAGCCGACGATAATAGATCCCTGCGCTGCATGGGATCCTGCGACGGGTGCGGCAGCTTTGGCCGAAACAGTGGCAGACCCTGCCCTTACCGGGACCTTTCAGGTGGCGGGTGTGACGTGCCGCACCGCATTTGACCTGTTGAAGGAAGAAATTGCAAAATATCCTCCCAGCGAAGGCGAGCGCTTGACCGAAGTTCCCGCAGATACCATTCGCGAACTGGCGAAAATCTGCATGAACGGACCGGTGTATCACCGCGTCGGTTACGGTCCTCAGGCCTACGACAACGGCGTGCATACAGCGCATGCGGGTATGACTTTGTGCGCGCTTACCGGTAACCTTGGCAAGGAAGGTTCGAGCTGGGGTTCTAACTGGAATATGTCACCCGGTATCAACTTTATGGCTGGGTTCCCTATCGGCGACGACGGCATGCCTATCATCGCCATGACGCCAACCATTGCCACCATGCAGCTGCGTGAAACCATGCGCAGCGGTAAGTTCATGGGCATGGAATACCCGATCAAGGCCATGCTCATCTATTCGGGCAATCCGCTTTCTACGGCGGTCGACGCCAACGAATTCAAGCGTGACGTGTTCGATAATCTTGAATATATTTGCACGATCGATAACGTGCTTTCCGATACGGTTCGCCATTCGGATATGGTGCTTCCCTGCGCGGGCTGGTTCGAGGTTGAAGATGTTATTCCCGGCGGGCAGTCACACTACATTCAATATACCGAAAAGGCGATTGATCCGCTCTATGAATCAAAGCCCGATGCCGATATCGTGCGCGCCCTTGCCGACAAAATGGGTGTGGGCAAGTACTTCAAGATGACCGACGAAGAGTGGCTTACCAATATACTCACCAGCGATTATCACAAGATGTTCCACATCGATTTCCCCACGCTCAAAAAGATGCAGGCCATGCGCTATTTCCAGGATCCCTTTATCGCCTGGGAGGGAGGCAAATTCCTCACGCCTTCGGGTCGTCTTGAATTCTATCTCGAAGATCCGCAGCCCTCTTCACAGCAGGGTGTGCCACTGGACTACGAACGCGAACGTTTGCCGCGCTTTTTCCCGCCCGCCGAAGCCTGGCCCGAAAATCCGCTGTATGAGAAGTACCCCTTTGTTTGCATGTCGGAACGCCCACGCTACCGCGTTCATTCGCAGTGGTTCAGCAATCCTTGGTTGCGCGAGCTCGATCCCGAGCCGCTTGTGAAGCTCAATCCCATCGATGCTGAAGCCAAAGGTCTGAAAACGGGTGATTATGCGGAATGCTTCAACGATCGCGGGCACTGCGTGGCCAAGCTGGTGGTAAGCGACGCCGTTCGTCCTAAGACGATTGTGTATCCGAAGAATTGGCAGATGTATCAGCACAAGGCTGGTTCGTGGTCGGAACTGTCGTCGGCGTCCTATGATGCATTCGGGGTCAACCAGAGCTTTATGGATGTTCTGGCTGATGTGCGTGCCTGGAAAGGGGCTGAGTAACCATGACAAAGCAAAGACTGGGTATGGTGGTAGACACCAAGCGATGCGTTGGCTGCAATACTTGCGCCGTGGCATGCAAGGGTGAAAATAACCTTCCCAACACCTTGTGGTGGAATAGAATTCTTACGATAGGGGGCAAGGAGCGCGATACGCCTTCAGGAACCTATCCAAATCTTACTATGTCAAGCATCACGCTTGCCTGCCAGCACTGTGAGAATCCGGCCTGTGTAAAGGTGTGCCCGGTTGGCGCCACCTACAAAGATGCCGAAACAGGCATCGTGCGCCAAGATTACGACAAGTGCATCGGTTGTCGTATGTGTATGTCGGCTTGCCCCTATACGGGCGTTCGTTCCTTTAACTGGGAAGAACCCCAATACAATATCGATTTCACGGCGGGCGATGCTGCGGTTCCGAAGCATCAGAAGCACACCGTCGAGAAGTGTACGTTTTGCAATCATCGCCTGGCGAAAGGGCTGCAGCCCGCTTGTGTCGAGGTATGTCCGGGACGTGCGCGCACTTTTGGGGATTTGAACGATCCCAATTCAGAGGTATCGCGTTTGATTCGTGAGCGCGAGTACATGCAACTTTTGCCCGAACAGGGAACGCATCCCTCCGTTTACTTTCTTGTCTAACTAGGCTGATAAGGAGAACATTATGTCTGAAAATGTAACGGCGACAACGTCGCCCAAAACCCTTACTGCCCGGTTCGGCGGGAAAGGACTCAATATCGGCATCGGCATCGCTGCCGCGGCCACAGTTATCGGTCTTGCTTTGTGGATATGGCAGCTGTCAAGCGGTCTTGTCATGACCAACATGCGCAACCTTGATTCATGGGGTCTCTATATCACTTCATTTATGTTTTTGGTGGGTCTGTCTGCCGGTGGTCTTATCATTTCTTCGGTACCGCGCGCTTTTGGTATCAAGGGATTTGGCGGTATCTCGAAGATCGCCGTGTGGACTTCAATTTGTTGCACGGTACTGGCTATCGCCTTTGTGGTTATCGACCTTGGTCAGCCGCTTCGTCTGTGGGAACTGTTTGCGTTCTCAAACTTAGGGTCGCCCCTTATGTGGGATATCATCGTATTGGGCACCTACCTCATTCTCTCGATTGTGTACCTGTGGGCCACGTTGCGCTTCGAGGCGGGCCGGGGCACCGAGTCGTCTTTGCGCATCATATCGGTTATAGCCCTGGTGTGCGCGATTCTTGTACACTCGGTGACTGCGTGGATTTTCGGTTTGCAGGCGGGGCGTGCAATGTGGCATACGGCACTGTTGGCTCCCTGGTTTGTTTCCTCTGCTCTCGTGTGCGGTGTGGCACTTGTTTTGGCGGTAGTTATCGGGCTTCGCAAGATGGGGTATCTCAAACTTGCCCAGGAAAACGTTATCAAAATGCTTAAGCTTCTTGGCGTGTTTGTTCTGGTTGACCTCTACTTTTTCGGGTGCGATCTTTTGACCGAGGGTTTCCCGGGTGGGCACGGCGCCGATGTGGTTGCCATGCTAACAACCGGCCCGCTGGCTCTTTTCTTCTGGCTTGAAATCATCTTGTGCGCCTTTGCTGCCGTGGTGGCATTCGTGCCGAAGCTGCGCACTAACCCCCTTATCGTGGCTGCTTCTATTGCCGCAATCGTCGCAATTTTCTGTAAGCGCGTTCAATTGCTTGTCGGTGGTTTTCAGCTGCCGAACCTTGAATATCCCGCTATCGTGTCGGGTCCGGCGCTCACTGATGCGGGGGCGGCATTGCACGGGGTGGGGGGAGCTTTGGTCTACTTCCCTTCACCTATCGAATTCGGCATCATGCTTGGCGTGCTCGGCTTCGGCGTGTTGGCCTTCCTTTTAGGTATTAAATATCTGCCGCTGAAACCGGATGAATCTCAAGACTAGTTGGTAGAGAGGTGGGGCGCCCGGGAGCAACTATCTCGGGCGCTTCTTTTTAGGTGAGATTATGATTAAGAAAGCCATCATCACGGCCCTTGTTTTTCTTTTTGTGGGGGCATGCGTGTTCGGTGTCGGGATTATTGCCAACGATTCTGTCGGAGCGCCCAAACCCATTACATCTGATTCTCCTTGCCCTGCTGTTGGCTGCGCAAGTGGATTGTGCCACGGTTTCGATAACGTGCCGAAGCCAGATGGCATCCACGAAATGAAGTGTCCGGAAGCGACCTGCGCTTCGGTTGAGTGTCATGCCTGGGATACGCTTTCCACGCGCTACTACCAGGCGTCGGATGCGAGCTTGAATTTGTGGGTACTCGCTCCGGTTGCGCTGGTGATTGCACTCGTGTTGATCGTGCGAAAGGAGTAGGGAGGGCACTGATGGATTCAAAGAAGAACTTCATCTTCGATGTGGTGATTTTGCTGGTGTACCTGGTTGTTTCTTTTCCCGCTTTCACGGGTATTGCCACACACGAATGGCTAGGCCTCGGCATTATCGGGGTATTTTTCGTGCATGTTGTTTTGCACTACGATTGGGTTGCCGAAACATTTAAAGGCGGCCTGCGCGCCCTTCCTTTTGCGCGGCGCGCAAGCCTTGTGCTCAACGTTTTGATACTCGTCGTTTTCATGGTCGTGGCGGTATCGGGGATTTTGATTTCGGGGGCGGTCTTGCCGGCCCTGGGATTGTATGCTGATGGCTATTACTTCTGGGATTCGCTTCATGCGGTTTCTGCAAAGGG
Organism: Raoultibacter sp.; assembly: GCA_036640375.1. Taxonomy (GTDB): domain Bacteria; phylum Actinomycetota; class Coriobacteriia; order Coriobacteriales; family Eggerthellaceae; genus JAVWGW01. Next base: position 12,300 of record JAVWGW010000025.1, read on the forward strand.
ATTGTTGGCATTGTTGCTGGTGCATGTAGTGATGCACGGGAAATGGCTTTTGAACAGGGTGGGTAAAGGAAAGAGAAAAGGTGATCTTTGATGACGGCGAAAACTTCAGAAGAACAGTTGATGTGGCAGGCGCGAGCGGTGGCCTGGGAACTGATGGCCCTTTCACTGCGCTATCCCGACAGCGTGCTTGTCGAAGCGGTGGCAAGTGGCCAATGGGCTGGTTCGGCCAGCGAAGTGGCCGCAGCACTTTACCTGGTGCTGCCTGAAGGCTGGGACGACGGAGTTGCCAAGGTGCAGGATGCCGAGGCCTTATCCCCCGTATTGCGCGCTGAGGCAACGCATTTGTTCGTGGGTGTTCCCGAACCGGCATGTTCCCCTTACGAAGGGGTGTGGCGGGCAAAGGCCGACGGGGTGCAGGCGCTGATGTTCGTGAGTTCATACGCTCTTGAAGTGGAACAATTTGCGGCGGCGTGTGGGCTGGGTCGCCCTGAAGGCACCAATGAACCTTTGGATTATGCACCTACCGAATGTGAGATTTTGCAGTATCTCGCTTCGCTGTGTGCAGGCGGCGCTGCTTTAAGCGGTGCGCCTTGCGCGAGCGCATTGCCCAAAGGCTCACCACAAGCTGCCTATGATTCCTTCCTGAAAGATCATGCGAGCGCTTGGATGCCCCTTTTTGCCGAAGAACTTGCCGCGCAAGCGCGTCAGCCGTTTTATCGTGCGGTGGCTGCGGTGCTGGGTGCGATGGTGAAAACGGGCAAATAGCGCACCGCACCTTCAGCCTCTTGTCACAAAGTATTGCGTCAATGTTATAATGCGACTACAAGAACGAGGCGCAAGGAGGGCGGTAGCGTAAAATGTTCAATACCTTAATCGTGTGCTACCTCTTTTTGGGTGGTGCCGGCGCCGGTGCTCTTACCTTGCTTTCGGTGCTTGAGCTTGCCCGCGCCTCTCATCGCTTCGGACACATGCGCCCCACGGCAGCCGATCAGGCCATGTCAAAAGAGTTCTTCGCTCGCTGCTGGTCGATTTGTGTCGTCATCCTTGTTTTCGGTGTTTTGTGCCTGCTGGTTGATCTGGGGCATCCCGAACGCGTTCTCAATCTGCTTATCTCACCGACGCTCACGCCGATAGCGATTGGCGCCTACAGCCTTGCGGGCGCGCTTGTTTGTTCGAGCCTCTTCGCTGCGGTTGAGCTGCTGGATTCCTTCCATCCTTCCCTTTGGGCAATAAGGGTTTTGGCATTGCTGGGGATTGCCCTGGGGCTTACGGCGTCGTTGTATACCGGGATGCTCTTGCAAAGCATGGCATCGGTGGTATTTTGGAACACGCCCCTGCTTCCGGCTTTGTTCCTGCTTTCCTCGCTTTCAACGGGTATCGCATGCCTGTTTTTGGGCACGGTATTCGTTGAGGGCAGAATAGCCCCCTTCCGCCCCGTTGTGCTGCTTGCGCGCATCGACGTAGTGCTTATTGTGTTGGAAGCACTTTGTTTGGTGGCGCTGCTTGTCACCTCTGCGGGCAACCCCGATGCGCATGCCGCCTTCGATGCGCTTGTTTCGGGAGAGTTTAGGTGGGCGTTTTGGCTGGGGATTGTCGGCTGCGGTCTTGTGGCTCCCTTCGCGCTTGAGTGGTTTATTTCCAAAAGCAATTTTCGTATGCAGGTGCTCTGGGTGGCTGCATTCGTATTGATTGGCGGGGCGGTTCTTCGCGTATGCATAGTGGGGGCAGGCGCTTACGATGTGACACAGGCTCCCGCAGCCTTGTATGGGTTTTCAAGTGCGGCCGGGTATGAACCGTCCGTGGTGCAGTAAGGAGGCGATGGGTGTGGCTTTGATAGGTGGACGAAGAACAGATGAGGCGGCAGGATCTTACGAAAGGGTGCAGACGGGGATACGCCCCGATCCGGTGTACCTTCCGCGGAAAACGTCGCGCAACGGGGTAGTTGTGTTCAAAATTGCCCTCTTTGTAGTTGCCTGTGTTGCTGTGCTGGGTATTGCTTATTTTGGGTTTGGCTCTGTTGGCATTGAGGCTATCGTTGCTGCGGCGCTTGTTTCGCTGCTGGCTTTATCATCGGTGCACATTGCTCTGAACTGGGAAAAGGTGGTAATTCTACGCTTCGGCAAGCTTACTCGCGTCGTTGGTCCCGGGTTGTTTTTCACTATTCCCGTTATAGAGCACGGTACGGTTCGCATCGACCAGCGCACCATCGCCACGCCGTTTAATGCAGAAAAAACGCTTACGGTCGATTTGGTTCCCATCAACATAGATGCGGTGCTCTACTGGATGGTGTGGGATGCGGAAAAAGCCTGTACAGAGGTCGAGGATTATTTTTTGGCGGTATCTTTTCTGGCGCAGACTGCGATGCGGGAAGCTATCGGCCGCTCAAGTGTCGCCGAAGTTGCCTTGCGTCGCGATCAGCTTGATATAGAAATCAAAGAGGCGATCGAGAAGGAAGCTGCCAACTGGGGTGTCGATATTATATCGGTCAAGGTGCGCGACATTGTGCTGCCCGATGAGCTGCAAGAAGTGATGTCGCTTGAAGCCCAGGCCGATCGCGAGAAGAATGCGCGCATGGCCGTGGTGGGTGTCGAAAGCGATTTGGCGGAAATGCTTGTCGAGGCCGCCCGTATTTACGGGGATCCTGATGCTGCGCTCAAGTTGCGCACGATGCTTCTGCAATATGAGACGGTGAAAAAATCGCGCGGAGCGGTGGTCACCATGCCAAGCGCGATGAGCGATGGTTTCACCGAGGGTATTGCTGATAAAATTGCCTC
>JAVWGW010000026.1:0-15067 GCA_036640375.1 Raoultibacter sp.
CAAGGCCGCCACCAGCGTGCTTAGCATATAAAGCAGGATTACGCCCGACATGGACCCCGCCGATTTAGCATTGGCAAGCGCGCTTATTACCAAGAAGAAAACAAGGATGGGCGCCACCGCTTTAAGCGCGGAAACAAACAGCGTGCCCAGTAGGGTGAAAACCTCAAGGTGAGGGAAAAAGATACCCACAACGGCGCCGATAACAAGGCCCACCACGATACGCTTGATAAGGCTGATGTTGTTCCATTTTTGCAGGATCTGTTTCACAATTTCTATCCCTTCTAGGGGGCGTGCTCAGGGCACGCTAAGTTATGTATGCCGGCACGCTTTTTCGACGTGCAACGAATAGAGTGCGGGCATCATAACAGACTTTCAAACGCAGCAAACGGCCAGTTTTCACAAGCCGTTATGCGTGTTTAACGGGCAGGTAAACGGCAGGCGTTTGGGGCATCTTCATCATTTCCTCAAACTACCCGCCGCCTGCGCCTCAAGGGCTTTTGCGGCGCGCGAACGTGCAATCTGCTTATCAAGGCGTCGCCATTCGGCAAGCAGGAAGCCGCCCACAAGCAAAGTTGAAGTGATGTCGGATATGGAAGGGGCAATAAACACACTTTGCAAGGCGCTGACCGGGATTATCTGCGGCAGCAGAATCGGGCAAATAAGCAGCAGGGGGATAAGAAACAATATTTGGCGCGTCAGCGTAAGCACTGTGGCTTTGAAGGCCTGGCCGGTTGCGTCGAAATAATTTGCTCCGACAATGGCCACGGGCAGTATGGGAATGAAAATAAGGTAGGCGATAAGCGCCCAGCTGGTGGCAGCAATATATTGTTCGGGCAAGCCAAACAGATGCGAATACATATCGGGCAGCAAAATCACCGAAAGCCACAGCGGCGTGGTGATGGCGATACCCATTAAAATAGCTTGGCGCAGCGTTGCTTTCATGCGGTCGTAGTTTTTGGCGCCGTAGTTGTAGCCAATAATAGGCTGCGATCCCATGGAAAGCCCCATCGAGGGCATGACCACCAAAAGCCCCACGCTTGCCAACACGCGCATAACCGCCAGCGCGCCATCGGCACCCAGCGGGTCGGTGGCACCATAAAAGGTAAGCAGGTTGTTTTCTATCATGCTAGAAACGGCAAAACCCATTTCCATAATGGAAGGTGCCAAACCCAAGGCAAAAATGCGCAAGGCAATTTTCGGCTTGATGGCCAGGCTTTTTAACCGCAAAGGCATGGGGGAATTCTTCGACAGGAAAAATTGCATAACGAAGGCGGCCGAAATTCCCCAGGAAAGCAGCGTGGCAAAGCCGGCGCCGAGCATGCCCCAGCCAAACACGATGATAAATAGGTAGCCCAAAACAATGTTGGCCCCCGTGCCGATAAGCATGGAACCCAAGGCGCGGTTGGGGTGGCCCGCCGTTCTGATGAAGTTGTTCATGCCGAAGCTGATAAATTGCAAGGGGCAGCCGATAACGATAATGGTTACAAAGGTTTTGGCATAGGGCATCACAATATCGTCGGCGCCGGAATAGCGCAAAATGGGGTCCATGGCTACCGCCGCGATAACCCAGATGGCAGCTGAAACCAAAAGCAAAAGGGTGAAGGCATTGCCCAAAACGCGCTGCGCCACCTGTTTTTTGCCTTCCCCTAACTTGATGGCGCATACCGCATTGCCGCCCACGCCAACAAGCATGGCCAGCGCAATGATGGCCGTCATAAGGGGATTGGCCACTGTGGTGGCCGCCAAGCCGTCAGGCCCCACCGCGTGGCCAACATATACGGCGTCAATAACGTTGTAGAGCATCTGAACCAGCACGCCAATGACGGCGGGAACCGAAAACTCCAGCAGAAGCTTAAACGTGCTTTCGGTGCCCATGCGATCTATTTTCGCATCGGTTTGGGGGGGAATGCCTATTTCTGTTTGCAGTTTTGTTTGCGATTCTGTTTGTGGTGCGTGCGTGGGTGTGTCCTGTGTAAGTTTCATATTTTCACCATAAAAATGCCCGCTACATCGAAGGAATCGGATGCAGTGCGGGTGAGTTTCTGTGCGGGGGCTGCCGGGTTGTCCCGGATAACATAGGTGCAAAGCAAATCTTTTGTGCTCGGGTCATCCCAAGCTCACTTTAGTATAAGGCAGCTTTCAAAAAAGGGGAGAGCCACCATATTTCTCGCACAATTTGCCGTGTTATGAAACATTGTTTCGTAGCATTATGCCGTCTACCTGGCCTCAGCATCCGCCCGTGCGCGATACGTGAGAGGGCAGGTTCCATTTACCGATGGATAAGCCCCTACACTAGCGATGGGTTCTGTGGGGACTTTTCTTTGCTAAAGTGTTTTATCGAGCGACATCCTCTGTCGCTTTTTTTGTTAGCCGTTTATTGAAGGGGGAAGACACGTGGAACTAATCGGATTTCTGATCCTGTTCCCGCTTGTTGTTGCCGCAGTGCTTTTGTGCGTGAAGAACAATCAAGCGAGAAAAGTGATCGTAGGAGTTTCCGCTTTGGCTGTTGGCGCTGTGTCGCTGGCGCTGGTGGGAACCTATCTGGGTACTGCGGGGGTGTTTTTTGAATTCTCGTCACCTATCGTCGATTATCTTTGTACGGGGGTAAGCATCGCCATCGGCATCTGCGTTTTGGTATATGGCATCCGCTACAAAAACATTGTGGCCTCCCTTTTAGCCGTTATCCAAACGGCGGGTGCCATCGTTTTTGAGGCGCTGTTTGCCCATAGTGCGCCTGTGGCCAGCGGTCTTTATGTGGATTCGCTTTCGCTGCTTATGGCCTTTGTCATCGGCGTTATCGGGTCGGCCATCTGCTTTTATGCCCTGGGCTATATGGAAGATTTCCAGGCGCATCACGAAGACCAGCGCGATCGTCGCCCGCTGTTCTTCGCGCTGATGTTCCTCTTTCTTTCGGCCATGTTTGGCATCGTGTTTGCCAACAATATGGTGTGGCTGTTCACCGCGTGGGAAGTAACCACAGTGTGTTCGTTTTTACTTATCGGTTACACGAAAACAGACGAAGCTATCACCAATGCATTTCGTCAGATCATCATGAACATGCTGGGTGGCATTGCCTTTTTGGCGGCGCTTTATTACTGCGCTATCACCCTGGAAACCCTTTCGTTTTCCGAATTTCTTGCCATGGGCACGGCCATGCCCGGCCTGGTTGTGTTCCCGGTAACTGCCCTGGCGTTTGCCGGCATCACCAAAGCGGCGCAGATGCCGTTTCACACTTGGCTTCTGGGTGCTATGGTTGCCCCAACACCCACTTCAGCACTGCTGCATTCTTCTACCATGGTTAAGGCGGGCGTGTTCTTGCTGCTTAAGCTGGCCCCCATTTTGTCGGTGTGCTTGGTGCCTGGCGTGATGGTGGTTGTTGTGGGTGGCGTGACCTTTGCCCTGTGTTCGTTCATGGCCATTTCGCAGAGCAACGCCAAGCGCGTGTTGGCCTATTCCACTATTGCCAACTTAGGCTTGATCGTTGCCTGTGCTGGCGTGGGCACTCCTGAAGCGGTGTGGGCGGGCATGTTCCTGCTGTTGTTCCACGCCATTGCCAAATCTTTGCTGTTCTTGTGCGTCGGCACGGCCGAACACCACATTGGCAGCCGCAATATCGAAGACATGGACCTGCTGTTTGAACGTATGCCGCGTTTGGCGCGCGCTATGATGCTGGGCATCATGTGCATGTTCATAGCTCCTTTCGGCATGCTGATTGCGAAGTGGGCTACCCTGGTATCCTTTGTTGAAACCGGCCAGGTGGCGCTTATTATCCTGCTGGCCTTTGGGTCGGCTGCCACCTTCTTGTTCTGGGCAAAGTGGCTGGGCAAACTTGCCGGTATTGCGGGCGAAACCGCCGATCAAGAAAAAACGGTTCATCGCAACGAATGGGTTGCCATCGGCCTTATGGCGGTGCTTCTTATCGCATCCTGCGTGTGCCTGCCCCTTATTTCGTGGATGCTTGTTGAACCCTATATCTTTGGGGTATACGGGTCGATTGCGTGGGGCATTTCCACCGACAATCTGTGGATCGCCAGTGTTTCTGTCATCTTCATCGCCGTGGTGCTGTTTGCGGGGCTGGGCAAAACCAAGGCGAAGAAGGCTGAAATCTATCTTTCTGGTGTGAGTGTCGACAACGAAAATCGCACCTTTCGCAATTCGATGTCGCAGGAAACACAAGCGACTGCACGCAATTGGTATATGGAATCTATTTTTGGTGAAAAACGTATCGCGCCTGTTGGTTCAATCTGTTGCACCTTGGTGATGGTTGTCGCATTTGCGGCCGCCGCCACCTCGATGCTCGGATTGCTGTAGGGGAGGAGACCACCTATGTATATGTTTGGAAACATCATCCCCATCATCGTTGCAACCATCGCCTTTGCCCTTTTGGCTCCCGTGTTAGGCTGCCTGCTTGCCGGCGTCGACCGCATCATAACGGCGCGTATGCAAGGCCGCGTAGGACCGCCGCTGTTGCAGCCCTATTACGACGTGCGCAAGCTTATCGAAAAAGATAATGTGTCAGTCAATTCGACTGAAGGCACTTACATTATGTGCGCGCTGGTGTTCACCGTTTTGGCGGGTGGCATCTTCTTCGCCGGCGGCAATTTGCTCATGTCTATTTTCGTTATCACCTTATCGGCGCTGTTCTTTATTGTGGCTGCCTATTCCAGCCGCTCTCCCTATGCTGAATTAGGTGCAAGCCGCGAAACTGTGCAGGTCATGGCGTATGAGCCGATGGTGCTGTTCGTTGCCGTAGGGTTCTTTATCGCAACGGGCACCCTTGATGTAAGCGGGGTTATGCACTTGTCATCCCCCATCATCTGCAACGTGTGGGCAATTTTTCTTGGCTTTTTGTTTGTGCTGACCATCAAGCTGCGCAAATCTCCTTTCGATCTTTCCTATTCGCATCATGCGCACCAGGAACTGGTTAAGGGCATTACCACCGAAATGAGTGGCAAAACGCTGGCCAAAGTGGAAATCATGCACTGGTGTGAAAACATCTTGTTTCTTGGCTGGACGGGCATGTTCTTCATCTGGGCAAATCCGATTTCGTTCCTCGTTGCCATCGTTGCTGTTTTAGTGATTTACTTTTTGGAAATCTGGATTGACAACAACTTCGCCCGCGTCAAGTGGCAGCTCATGTTGAAATTAGCATGGATCGTCGCGCTTGTTCTTGGTGGGTTAAACATTGCGATCCTCGTGTACCTGTAAGGAGCAAGCCTATGTCTTACGCAACAAAATCTCCGTGGGTTATCCACTACGATGCCAGCAGCTGTAATGGTTGCGATATCGAAGTGCTGGCCGCGCTGTGCCCGGGTTACGATGTGGAACGCTTTGGCATCATCAATACCGGAAACCCCAAGCATGCCGATATTTTCTTGGTAACGGGAAGTGTGAACGAACGCAATATCAAGGTTGTGCAAGAAATTTACAACCAGATGATCGAACCAAAAGTGGTCATTGCCTGTGGTGTCTGCGCGTGTTCAGCCGGTATTTTCCACGATTGCTATAACGTTATCGGTGGCGTCGACCAGGCTATACCGGTTGATGTGTACGCGCCGGGCTGTGCCGTGCGCCCCGAAGCTATCATAGATGCCGTGGTGCAGGGTTTGGCCATTCTCGATGAAAAATCAAAAGCCTTAAGCGCTCAGAAAAAGGGGGCATAACATGAGCCTGGATATAAAATATTTGCCCTTGGAATTAGATAAGCTTTTAGAGTGTTCATCCACGCATAAGGCGCAAGGGTATCGCTTCTTGCAGATGCTGTGTGTCAACACCGATGAAGGTATCGATTTGCAATACTCCTTCATGAAAGATTCCCTTATCGAAAACTATACGATTCCCGCCGTGAAGCACGATGTGAAAGTTCCCTCCATCACCGGTGATTTTATCGCAGCCTTTGTTTTTGAAAATGAAGCTCACGACCTCTTTGGCGTGCAGATTGAAAACATTGCCATCGATTTTGGGGGACGATTCTACGACGTTTCTGTCAGCGAGCCGATGACCGTCATTTCGCCCGCACAAAAAGAAGCGCGCGAAAAAGCGGCCAAGATTGCTGCCGCCAAGGCCGCTAAGGCCGCCAGTGTCGCCGCTGCTCAAGCGGGCACACCCGCAGCCACCGAAGAGAAGGGTGAATAACATGGGAAAAGCAACCGTCATTCCTTTCGGTCCGCAGCACCCCGTATTGCCAGAACCGCTTCACCTCGACCTTGTGGTTGAAGATGAGACCGTCATAGAAGCCATCCCGCAGATTGGATTTATTCATCGCGGCTTGGAAAAACTGGTTGAAACGCGCGATTACAATCAGTTCATCTATGTGGCAGAACGTATTTGCGGCATCTGCGCCTTTGGCCATTCCATGGGTTACGCCGAAACGGTTGAACGCCTGATGGGCGTCGAAATTCCGCGCCGCGCCGAATACCTGCGCGTTATCTGGCATGAACTTTCGCGTATCCATTCCCACGTGCTGTGGATGGGCCTTGCGGCCGATGCCTTCGGCTATGAAAGCCTGTTTATGCACTGCTGGCGCCTGCGCGAACGCGTCTTGGATATATTCGAAGCCACCACGGGCGGCCGTGTTATTTTGTCCGTCGTTTCTGTCGGTGGGGTCGTGCGCGATATCGATTCGACCATGCTGCGCTCCATCGTTGATAAGCTTGAAGGCATTAAGCACGATTATGCCCAGATATGCAACGCGTTTCTTAAAGATAGCTCCGTTAAAAACCGCACGGTTGGCGTGGGTCATATCAGCCACGAAGCGGCAGTGGCGCAGGGCATGGTCGGACCGTTTGCGCGTGCATCAAACGTCAACAACGACGTGCGCTCTTTGGGCCTTGGCGGCTATGGCGATCTTGCCGATTTCCAGCCGATTTTAGATGCGCAGGGCGATTGCTATGCGCGCGTGAAGGTGCGTGCCTTAGAAGTGCTACAAGCCATCGACATCATTGAAGAAATGATTGCCAAAATTCCTGAAGGGGAAGTGTTTGTCGACGTTAAGGGGTCTCCGGCCGCAGGCGCTCAGGCGTGTAACCTTGTCGAACAGCCGCGTGGCGAATGCTATTACTACGCCCAGGGCAACGGCACGAAATTCCTTGAACGTATGCGTATGCGCACCCCTACCTCGCAAAACCTGGCGGGCATGACCACGGCGTTGGCGGGTTGCGACTTGGCTGATGTCAATATGATCGTATTGACCATCGATCCCTGTATCAGCTGTTCGGAAAGGTAGGGCGACATGGGTAGTTTTAAATTAGGGAAAATGACACTGGGATCGCTTTTTAAGAAGCCTGAAACCATTCAGTATCCCACGCAGCACCGTTTTGCACCCGAGGGCCTCAAAGGTCATATCGAAGTTGATATTGTGCACTGCATTTTGTGCGGCATCTGCGAAAAACGTTGTCCCACCGGGGCAATCACCGTTGATAAGCCGGCGGAAACTTGGACAATTGATCGCTTTCGTTGTGTGCAATGTGGTTCATGCACGCGAGAGTGTCCCAAGGATTGTTTGACGATGATGCCGACTTATGCACCCGCCGCAACGCAAAAAAGTCTTGATGTTACCAAAAAACCTGCGCTGACAGAAGAAGAAAAAATGGCGAAGGACGTCAAGGAAGCACAAAAAGCTGCTAAACTGAAAGCAGCATTGGAAGCCAAGGCTGCTCGCGAACAGGTATAACCCCCTACAGGGAACCTATCGAAGTCGACAAGCCGGGTATGGGCATCTCATACCCGGCTTTTTGTACGAAGGACATGTTACGAAATGAAACAAGGCGATACCCCTCAAAACGATTCCTCTTCTGAAGAACTTGTCATCGACAAAATATTCACGATTCCCAACGTGATTTCAATGGTGCGTCTGTGCCTTGTGCCCGTCTTTCTCGTGTTGCTTATGCAAGGCAACGACCTTGCCGCCGCCTTGTTGTTTGCCCTTGCCGCCGGTACCGATTTTCTTGATGGGCAGATTGCGCGGCGCACCAACACGGTATCGAAGTTGGGGCAACTGCTCGATCCCGCCATCGACCGCATACTGATGATAGCTGGCGTGGGCGGATTGCTGCTGGTGGGGCGTCTTCCGCTCTGGATTGTTGCGGTCGTGCTTATTCGCGACCTCTTTTTGCTGGTGGGGGGCAGCGTTTTGCTCAAGCGCTACCACATTCGCATACCCGTTGTCTATTTGGGTAAAGTTGCCACAACCTTTTTGTTCGTAGGCTTTGCCGGCGCGCTTTTGAACTGGCCACTCATTTCTGGCTTGGGGCTCTGTACCTTTTCATGGCTGCCCGGCTTCAATACTCAGATGTGCTCGTGGGGCATTTGGTTCATCTACGTGGGGCTTATACTGTCCCTTATCACGACGGTCGTATATGTAATGCAGGCGCTACGACGTCTTAAGCACGTTGATGAACAGGCAGAAGCCGAAATTTTATGAGTGGGCTGCACCGAAAAAGCGTTACGCGTAAACAGCGACGCGCACCACAGATTACTACTTCCTCTCCTCGGCGCACCGCGGCACATCCCCCCAAAGCGTCTCGCGCACACGCGCCGGCCAAGGGTTCAAAACGCTCGAATACCACCTATAATAAGCCGCAGCTTTGGACAAAAAATACGCCGACACCCACAAACCCCTTTTGGGCGGCCATAAGAAGCATCGGGTCATTTTTGGCCGGAGTGCTCATGCTTGTGCTGGGGGGCTTGGCTCAGGGTCTGCGTTTTGTGTTCGGAGGCTTGTTCAACCTGATACGCCGCAGCAAGGTGGCGCTTGTCGTGGTGTTTGTCGCCGTGCTTGTGCTGGTAGGCGTTGCCGTTGATACCGGTGTCAACTGGGGAAAAGTGTATCCCGGCGTCAAGGTGGGCAGTGTTGATGTCGGGGGTAAAACCCTTGAGGAAGCACAGGCGCTTTTGCGGGTTACCTATACGCCGCGACTCAACGATACTGCGGTAACCATCTATGCCAGCGAAGATGCGCGGCAAAATGCTGTTGCAGCCACTAAGGTCTCAGAAGGCTTGACCGAACAACAGTCGCTTGATGAAGCGCGCTTGAACACCACGCACTGGACAACGGATGGATCGCAGCTGCAGGCAAGCTATGATGCTTCGGGCCAGGCAGCACAAGCTTTGGCGGTAGGGCGCGAAACCGGCGGGATAATCAAGCGTGTGGAAGTTTTTTTCTCGGGAGCAACCCTTGCCCCTCAAGCTCAGTTTGCCCACCAGGCCACCGAGGCGCTTGCCCAGGAAATTGATAGAACCATAGGCAAGCCTCGGGTTGATTACTCCCTGGCGGTTGTTGACGGTATAGCAGATGTTATACCTGGTCATGATGGTGATATGATTGATCGAAGCACTTTTGAAAACGCGCTCAATGCTGCCTTTTTACAAAGTGAATCGGCGGATGCTTCCTTTATTGCGCACACAGAGTACGCCCCTTTGCGCATCGATGAGGCGCTTGCGCAAAAATCCTGTGCGCTGGTCAATGCTGCCATCAGCACCGGTGCCGATTTCACCTTCAAGCAGGCCACGTTTCGCGCCGACCCCACTTTGCTTGGGTCGTGGGTGCAAACGCGCGTAACGCAGGGTGATGCGGGGTATACCCTTGAACCCTACATCGAGGCCGCCAAGGCAAAAACGGCGCTGATCGACAACCTCAATGTTGCTTTTACCGGGGAAAACTTACGCCTAGAATTTGTTTCTGTGGGTGATGAAATTTCGGTAAACACCAATTCGCAGGCAACGATGCCCCAGGTTCAGGGCGCTATCGACACTCTGGATACGCTGCTATTTAAAACGCCGCCACCCACAGAACCTTTGCAGATAAGCGTTGAAGAGGTATCCATTCCGGCCACCCTCAGCTTCGATGAGGCGCTAAGCTACGGGTTGATCACCTGTTTTGCCGATTACACAACCGAATACACGGCAGGTGTTGTGGCGCGCAATCACAACATCCACCTCGTTGCCGATCTGCTGGATAACTCAATTGTAAAAAGTGGCGGCACCTGGTCTTTTAACGACACGGCAGGCAATTGCAACGAAGAAGCGGGCTTTCAGGCCGCAGGGTCGATAGTCGATGGGGAATACACCGACGAAATAGGGGGCGGCATCTGCCAGGTTGCTACAACTGTGTTCAATTCCATCTATAATGCGGGCTTCCCTGTGGTACAACGCGTCAATCATTCTCTCTATATTGCCAGCTACCCCGCAGGACGCGACGCAGCCGTAAGCTATCCCGATCCCGATTTGGTGTGGAAAAACGATAGTACTTCAGATGTGCTTTTAAAGATGAGCTACACCGATACCACGGTTGTCGCTAGACTTTATGGTGTGAATCCTGAATACCGCGTTGAAACGAAGGAAGGCGAGTGGAGCGCCGGCGAAAAGTTTAAAACGAAGACCGTTGAAGATGCAACGATGCAGCAAGGTAGCAGCTATATCAAAACATCGGGTGCCGATGGCCGCAAAATTACCATCGTGCGCACGGTTAAGGACAAGCGCGGTACGCTTTTGCATGAAGATGTTTTTGAATCGAACTACAACCCCAAAGATGAAGTAAAAGTTGTGGGTACAATTCCTAAAACGACGCAGTGATCACGCATCACGGCCTTGCGGCTTCAAAGGCCTCAGATGCTCTTCATAGACAGAATCAAAACGAAGAAGAAAGGTGCACCCGTGTATTTCCAGCCAGAACTTGAGACCATGGAGCCTCAAGACCTCACAACTTTGCAAACCCAGCGTTTGCAAGCACTTGCCGCTTACGTCTACCAGCGCATTCCCCATTACCGAGAAGCTTTTGATGCTGTGGGAGTGAAACCTGAAGATATAACCTGTCTTGCTGACATCACGAAGCTTCCCTTTACGAAAAAGCAAGATTTACGCGATGCCTACCCCTTTGATATGTTTGCGGTGCCGCGCAGCGAAGTGGTGCGCATCCATTGTTCTTCGGGCACCACGGGCACGGCAACCGTTGTGGGCTACACGGAAAACGACCTGCAAAACTGGGGCGATTGTTTTGGACGCTTCATCGTAGCGGCGGGCGGTTCAAAGGAATCGGTCGTGCAAGTGTCTTATGGCTATGGCCTGTTCACCGGTGGATTAGGGGCGCATCGTGGCGTTGAATCCGTGGGTGCAGTGGCGCTGCCCATGTCTTCGGGCAACACCAAACGCCAGGTACAACTTATGCACGATTTCGGCACGAACATTTTGTGCTGCACGCCCACCTATGCCTTGCTTATCGCCGACACTGCTTTGGAAGAAGGCTACAAACCTGCCAAGGATTTCCCCATTTCAGCGGGTATTTTGGGTGCGGAACCCTATTCTGAGGGTATGCGCGCCGAAATAGAGAGCAAGTTGGGCATTCGGGTACACGACATCTACGGCCTTTCCGAAGTTATGGGGCCGGGCGTGGCCTGTGAATGCGAATGCCAAAACGGGCTTCATGTGTGCGAAGACCAGTTCATTATCGAAATTGTTGACCCCACCACCCTTGAACCTGTGCCTGATGGCCAATGGGGCGAAGTGGTGTTTACCACGCTTGTGAAAGAATGCTCGCCGCTCATTCGCTATCGCACGCGCGATATTTCCCGTATTTTGCCGGGGAAATGCGACTGCGGGCGCACGTTTCGCCGCATGGATCGCATCACGGGACGCACCGACGACATGCTTATCATCCGCGGCGTGAATGTGTTCCCCTCGCAAATCGAAGAGGTTATCACCACCTTCCCCGAAATTGCAACGCAGTACCAGATTGTTCTCACCAGCAAAGGTCCGCTTGATCACGTGCAGCTGCAAATCGAAACGGTGCCCGAATTCCCGTTTGACGAAATTCGCAAGCTGGAAGATATCAAACGTCGTCTTGCTTCAGAATTAAAGAGTAATTTGCAGGTGCAGGTTGAAATCAAGATTGTCGAACCTAAAACCATCGCGCGCAGTGAAGGCAAAGCACGCCGCATTATCGATTTGCGCGGGGAAGGAAAGTAGTCATGATAGATCAATTAACGGTATTTCTCGCAAATGAAAAGGGGCGTCTGGCCAGCGCTTGTCGCGTTATTGCCGATGCGCACATCGATATGCATGCGCTCTTTTTGGCGGACACGCAAGATTTTGGCGTAGCGCGCATATTCTGCGACACGCCGCATAAGGCAGCGGAAGTTTTGGTCGCACAGGGCTACCGAGCGACGGTTACTCCGGTTTTGGGTGTTGAGGTGCCCAACCATCCCGGCGGCTTGGCTCAATTACTTGAGTTTTTTGACGAACAAGATGTCAACATAGAATATGGCTATTGTTTTTCCATCAACGGTGATACCGCGATTGATGTGCTTAAAGTAAGCGACCCCAGTGTTGAAGAAAAGTTGGTGGGTACCCACTATGTTTCGGTAAAACCCGAGGACATCTATGCACTTGATTGATGCTTTAAAAACACATCCGGCGCTTTATCGCTGCGTAGGCCTTTTTATGGCCTGCGCACTTGCGCTTGGACCAGCCCTTTTCCTTAACACCACGCCCGCCGTGGCCGACGTGCGCAAAGCCGATGTTATCTTGGGGGAAACCGTCGATGCGCGCGGTTTGGCTGTGGCGTCTTGTCCCAGCATAGATGCAGAATACGCCCTGGTCATGGATGATGAAGGCAGGGTGTACTACGAACGCAACGCCGCAAGTGCCACCCCGATCGCTTCGATCACCAAAGTGATGACGGCGATTGTTGCCCTTGATGCGGCCGCGCTTGACACCCCCCTAACCGTCAGCGCAACAGCGGCAAGTGTGGGCGAATCATCGGCGCAGCTGCAAGAAGGCGACACGCTCACCTTGGCCGATGCCCTAAAGGCGCTGTTGGTTTCTTCGGGCAACGATGCCGCAGAGGCAATAGCCGAAACCATCGGAGCCTCCTTTTTAGCAGCAGCGGGCACGCCGGGGGCAAGCCCCGAACAAAGCGTGGCAGCCTTTGTTGAGCACATGAACCAAAAAGGTGCCGAAATAGGCTTGGCAGATAGCGTGTTTGCCAACCCCCACGGCCTTGACGACGGCATCTATGCAGGAAACCAGCACAGCTGTGCCGCCGATGTGGGCGCGATGGTGCGCTATGCCATGCAAAACCAGGCGTTTCGCGACAGCGTCAGCCAGGCCACAGCAGCAATTTCTGTAACGCGCGGCGGTGCGCAGGTCACCCTTGAGCTGCACACAACCGATGAGCTTTTAGGCGTGTTTGAAGGTGCCTGCGGCGTAAAAACAGGCTTCACCGATCTGGCTGGCCCCTCGTTTGCTGCGGCATCCAACAGGGGGCAAGGTGATCTGTATGCGGTGGTTATCCATTCTTCCAGCGAAGCCCAGCGCTTTGTGGATGCCCAAGCGCTGCTGCAGTGGGTCTACGACCATACCATTGATTATCCGCTTGTTCACAGCCCCGAAACGCTGCAATCAAGCGCCGGCAGTGCCGATGCGCAGGGGCAAACGCCTCTTGTGGCGCGCGTGGCACATACCGAATGGATTGACACCACCATTGCTGCCACCTTTGCCGACCCCGCTGCTGCCGTTTCCGTCTTCGACATAAACGGTAATGTCAGCCAATCCGTTTCTTTTGATACGATTGTTGGCAATGTGCGCGCGGGCGACAAACTGGGCAGCGTCACCTTTAAGCAGCGCAACGTCGTTTTGGCCACGGCAGATCTTATCGCGTGCGAAGATGTGGCCGCGCCCGATCTTTTTGAGGGCATCGGCATCTGGTGGGATCGCTTCTTCCGCGGATTTTCCGGAAAAAATACGGTTGCTGAAAGTGTCGTAGTGAACCAAACACCGCTTATCGTCGATAAATCAACGCCAGGCACCGCAAGGTAGGGTATGCTTGGACGCAAGCTTTAATGGGTACAAAGAAAGGGTGGCAACGCCATGAACGACCTATGCCCCATATGCAATAGCCCCGTGGATGCGCACGATAGCGTGTGCCCCGCGTGCGGCTTTAAACTTTTCGGGTCAACACAAAGTTTCACACCGCTTAAGCTTTCGGGGGAAGATGCTTTGGCTAGTGCACCCCCTGCCTCTTACAAGGCGATGTTGCGCGTGGTGCATGGCCCTCAAATTGAGACGATTTTCAATCTGGGCGAAACCCCCCTCACTATTGGCCGCAGCCCTGAATGCGATATTTTCTTAAACGATATGACCGTTTCGCGCCAGCACGCAACGGTTACGCTGGGCAGTGATGGTTACAGCATCGTTGATACCAATTCGTTCAACGGCATATGGATCAACAACAAAAATGTGAACGATGCCCTGCTCAAAGAAGGCGACATCGTCCAAATTGGCGCTTTTTGCCTTATCTACGAAGAGCGCGCTTAACCCTGTACCCCACGGCTGGGGCAAAAAATGGAATTAGGAGCGCCCACGCTGGCACCCCTTGAATGAAAAGGATACGCTATGCTGCTTTTATCAGGAAACGAAGCCATTGCGCAGGGGGCTTGGGAAGCGGGTGCCCACATCGGTGTCGCTTACCCAGGGACCCCGTCAACAGAAACGATGGAAGCCTTCGCCGAAAAAGAGGGCGTGTATGCCGAATGGTGCACCAATGAAAAAGTAGCACTTGAAGTGGGCTTGGGGGCAAGTGCGGCAGGTGCGCGCGTCTTGGTTACCATGAAGCACGTGGGTGTCAACGTTGCCGCCGACCCCTTGTTCACGTCTTCTTATACCGGGGTAGGGGGCGGTTTAGTCATTATGGCCGCCGATGATCCGGGTATGCATTCATCGCAAAACGAACAGGATTCGCGCTTTTATGCCCTGGCTGCTCGCGTGCCAATCTTAGAACCTTCCGATTCCGCTGAAGCCCTTGAGTTTACGCGCGCTGCCTTCGCGCTTTCAGAGCGTTTTGACACTCCGCTGCTCATGCGTTCCACCGTGCGCATCTCGCACACGAAAACGCTGGTGGAAGTGGGCGAGCGCTGCCAGCAGCCACTCAAGGAATACAAAAGCGATGCCGGCAAATGGGTTATGATGCCCGCCTTTGCCAAGCCGCGTCGCACGGTGCTCGATGCGCGCGTCGATGATTTGCGCGCCTGGGTTGAAACCTGCCCGTTTAACAGCCTTGAAGCACAATCGAGTG
>JAVWGW010000027.1:0-14821 GCA_036640375.1 Raoultibacter sp.
GGCTGGCCTTCCCCACTGGCTTGTGCGCCCGCAAGGTTGACTGTTTCTGAAACTTGGGTGGGGGCTGCCATGATTACTTTTACGGAGGTATCGGCAAAAGCAGACACTGGCACAGCGCCGGCAACCAAAGTGGTTGCCAAAACAAGCGATAATGTCGCTTGAGCCCAACGGCTGCTGTGTGTGCTGTGCTTCATGGTGCTGTCCCTTAATTCTGTGTAACCGATGCCCTTGTGTCGAGGTTCCCGCCTTGCGTGCATCAGTTCTGTTGAAATGCATACTACCACCGTAGGCCTACTATCCACAATTTCCACACAATTGAAATATGCGCGACACGGGCGGCATCAAGACCATGCGGGCGGATATGGAATCCGCCCCTACGGTTAATCGGCAAACAAATTTTCGTAGGGGCGGATTCTATATCCGCCCGTGTGTCCGCCCCTACATCAGGCGGGGCGTCAGGTTGAAGGGTGCAGGGCGGCGGCGATAACGGCTTCGTCAAGCTGCGCCATGGGGATAACGGGGGTGGGTGGGGTGTCGAATGAGCCGATTGATTTTTGGTATATCAGCACATCGTGCCAGGCGCCGCATTTGTAGCCTGCGCGCCGCTGCACGCCCACCTGTTCAAAGCCGAAGGCCGCATGAAGGCGCTTGCTGTTTTCGTTGGGCATACCCACGATGCCAAACACGTTGTGCACGCCTTGCGCTTCCAAAATGGCAAGCAGCGCGGTATACAGAATGCGGCCGCAGCCCTTCCCGCAGCACCCCTGCGTAACGTATACGGAAAGTTCCACATCCCACTGGTAAGCGGCGCGCTGCTTGTAAAGGCTTGCGTAGGCATAGGCCAGCGCTTGGCCTTCCTCTTCCAAAATAAGATAGGGGTAGCGGGTGTAACGATCCGCTATGCGCGTGCGAAATTCTTCCACGCTGGGCACATCGTATTCAAAGGTGACCGCTTGGGCGATGTAGGGCGCATAGATTGCTTGTAAGGCTTGTGCATCTGCGGGGGTCGCCAAACGCAGGCGCAGGGCACCCGATTCATGTTCTATATTCACGTGCGTCCGTTCCTAAAAGTTCCGATAAAAGCAGGTGGTATGCCCGGTGTGGCAGGCGGGGCCTTGGGGGTTGACCAGGGCAAGCAGCGTGTCGCCATCGCAATCGTAGCGCAATTGAACAAGCGCTTGGGTGTTGCCCGATTGTTCGCCTTTATGCCACAGCTTCTGGCGGCTGCGCGACCAAAACCAGGTGGTGCCTTGTGCCAGGGTAAGGCGCAGCGCTTCGGCATTCATCCACGCCATCATTAACACGGCGCGCGTGGAAGCATCCTGCACGATGCAGGGAATCAAGCCGTCTGCGTTATAGCGCAGATTTTCCAGGGTTAAAACCCCTTCTTCGCATGGCGCGTGTTTTTCCACCGCATACCCCTTCTGATAAACATCGGCATATCCTAGCGCATCTTGCTAAAACTGCGGCGAACAATTGCCTATTTGTTACCCGTTTTACGTTTTTACTACAGCATCAACAAACACGCGCGTTGGGGCGGCGGCCTACAGCCTGACGGGGATGCCTTGGGCGCGCATATATTCTTTAACCTGACGGATGGTGAACTGGCCGAAGTGGAATACCGAAGCCGCCAAAACCGCATCGGCCTCCCCTTCGATGATGCCCTGGGCAAAGTGTTCTAGCGTGCCCACGCCACCCGATGCGATAACGGGAATGTGCACCGCACGGGCCACTGCGCGGGTTAAGGCCACATCGAAGCCATCTTTGCTGCCATCGCGGTCCATGCTGGTCAGCAGTATTTCGCCGGCACCGCGGCGTGCCGCTTCGGCCGCCCACGCAAGGGCGTCGATGCCGGTGGCGCGGCGGCCGCCCTGCACATACACTTCCCATTTGTTGGCATTGCCCGCCACCTGCTTGGCGTCGATGGCGCACACGATGGCCTGGGTGCCAAAGGCGGCTGCCGCAGCGGTGATGATGGAAGGATCGGCAAGGGCGGCCGAATTGATGGAAACCTTGTCGGCACCTGCGGCAATCATGGCGCGCATATCGGCCACGCTGCGAAAGCCGCCGCCCACGCAATAGGGCAGGTGCAGCTGTTCGCTGGCATGGCTGGCCATTTCGATGGTGGTTTTGCGGCCATCGCTTGTGGCGGTGATATCAAGAAAGATCACTTCATCGGCGCGCTGCTGGTCGTATTTTTGGGCGAGTTCGATGGGGTCGCCCGCATCGCGCAAGTTGACGAAGTTGACACCCTTCACCACGCGGCCTTCTTTGACATCCATGCAGGGGATAACCCGTTTTGTAAGCACTAGGCACACCCCCCGCAGGGCGATTCATTGATGGCATCCAGCTGTATTTGGCGGGTTGCTGCGGCGCAGGCGGCCACGCCTTCTTCGACGCTAAGCGTGTGTTCGTAGATGGCACGCCCAGCAATGACGCCTTCGATGCAGCCCGCGACCTTGCCCGAGTTGCGCACATCTTGAATGCCCGCCACGCCACCGGAAGCCGTGACGGGGTGGCCAAACACCTGCGCCATGTGCTGGTAGGCGGCCACATCGATGCCGGTTTGCATGCCGTCGCGCGCAATATCGGTGTATACCAGGTGCTTAAAACCCAGCTGCGCCACCTGCGCGACCAGTTGATCGGCCGCGACGCCGGCGCCTTCGCGCCAGCCCGCCACGGCCACTTCGCCGCCTTTGGCGTCGATGCCGGCGGCAAGCAGGCCTTTGAAGCGCGTGATGGCCGCGGCCGCAAAATCGGGATCGGCCACCAACGCGGTGCCCAGCACCACGCGATCGACCCCGGCATCGTAGAGGCGCTGGATGGTTTCTAGGCTGCGCACGCCGCCGCCCACTTCAACTTTAAGCAGCGTTTTGGCCATGATGGCTTCGATGATGGCGATGTTTTCGGGCTGGCCCGAGCGCGCACCGTTCAGATCGACCACATGCATCCAGGTGGCGCCGGCTTCTTCAAACAGCTGCGCCTGGGCAACGGGGTCTTCGTTATAGATGGTCACCGCGTTGTAATCGCCTTTTGCCAGGCGCACGGCGCGACCATCCAAGATGTCGATTGCGGGAAGCAGATACATTACAGTGCTCCTAGCTTGAGGAAGTTTTTCAAAAGGCGCGCGCCGGCATCCGATGATTTTTCCGGATGAAACTGCACGCCAAACGCCGTATCGTGGTACGTGACCACGCTGGGAAACGTGATGGAATGCGTTGTTGTCGCGCGGGTGTAGGGCGTGGGGGGCGCAACATAGCTGTGCGTGAAATAGAAGAATTCCCCTGGCGCGATGCCGGCAAGCAGGGGGCAGGCATCCGCTTCGTCAAATTCAAGGGAATTCCACCCCACATGCGGCACCTTGCAAATGTTGCCCGCCGCATCGCTGCGCGGCAGTGCGCCCACCACCCCGGGCAACACCGCCAAGCCCTGGGCATTGGCTGTGTGTGCGTCTGCGCGATCGCTGCCTTCGACACCTTCTTCAAACAGCAGGTGCATCCCTAAGCAAATGCCCAAAAACGGCACGCCTGCCGCAAGGCGCTTTTGGATGGCCTGCATCTGGCCGGTGCGCCACATGGTTTCGGCGGCATCGGCAAACGACCCCACCCCCGGCAACACGATGGCATCGGCCGCGGCAATGTGCGCTGGATCAGCGGTAATGCGCGCATCGCCGCCCGCCGCAATAAGGCCGCGTTCGACGCTGCGCAGGTTGCCCTTGCAATAATCGACAACCGCAATCACAGCGAGCCTTTCGTGGAAGGAAGCACGCCGGCAATGCGCGGGTCAAGCGTGGTGGCCTGGCACAGCGCGCGGCCACAGGCTTTGAACACCGCTTCGATTATGTGGTGCGAATTTTCGCCGCAGATGCTGCGAATATGCAGCGTAATGCCCGCATTGCTGGCAAAGGCGATCATGAATTCTTTGGCCAGCGTGGTGTCAAAGCTGCCGATAATTTCTATGGGCAGGTCCACCGCGTAGTGCAGCTGCCCGCGCCCCGAAATATCGCAGGCCGCCAGCACCAGCGTTTCATCCATGGGCACATAGGCCGACCCAAAACGCGTGATGCCCCGCTTGCTGCCCATGGCTTCGGCAAAGGCTTGGCCCAGCACAATGCCCACATCTTCGACCGTGTGGTGGGCATCCACCGCAATATCGCCGGTGGCACGCACGCTTATATCGAAGAGGCCGTGGCGGCCAAAGGCATCAAGCATGTGGTCGAAAAACGGCACGCCCGTTTCGATGGCGGTTTTGCCCGTGCCATCCAAATTGAGGCTTAGGCAGATGTCGGTTTCCTTCGTTGTGCGGGTGATTTCTGCTGTGCGCAGCGTGGTTTCTGTGGCGCTTGTTTGCATGGCCTATCCCCTTTCTGGCAGCAATGCCTGCTTAAGGGCACGCAAAAACAGTTGATTTTCTTCCGCAGTGCCGATGGTGACGCGCAGGCAGCCTTCAAGCCCGGGCGCCTGCGAAAAATCGCGCACCAAAACGCCTTGGTCGTATATTTTTTGCCACACCGCCGACGCCTGCTTCACTTTGAACAAGATGTAGTTAGCATCGCTGGGATATACCTTCACCCCCGGCGTGGTGCGCAGGGCTTCAAACAGCACGCGGCGCTGTTCGATAATGTCGAGGATGCCGTGTTCAAAACTGTTGCGGTTTTCAAACACGCAGCAGGCCACCAGCTGCGCCAAGGCGTCGACGGAATAGGGCTGGCGCACCTTGATAAATTCGGTGATGACGGCGCTATCCCCCAAAATATAGCCCATGCGCACGCCCGCCATGCTAAAGGCCTTGGAAAAGGTGCGCAGCAAAAGCAGGTTTTTGTGTTGCGCCAGATAGGGGCGCATCGTCGTGCGCGAAAACTCGAAGTAGGCTTCGTCGACAATCACCAGCGCATCGGTGGCTTCAAGCAGCCGCAGCAGGAAACTTTCATCGGCCAACTTGCCGGTGGGGTTGTTGGGGCTGGCGATGATTATGTAGTCGATATCGCCTTTGGCCATGCGGGCCAGCACGGCTTCTTCGTCGATTTCATAGTTGGCATCACGTTCAATATTTACCACAGTTGTGCCCGTAAGGCGCGCGTTGTTTTCGTACACCGAAAAGGTCGGGGGAATATTAAGGAAGCTGCGCGTGGGCCCGCCCCAGGCAAGTGCTGCGTTAAACAGCAGTTCATCGCCCCCGTTGCCGATAAGCACGTTTTCTGTTTCCAGGCCGTTTGCTTCGGCTATCATGGCGCGCAGATCGGTGGCCAAAGGGTCGGGGTAGCGGTTTAAGGAAAGCTTTTTGGCGCGGCGCACAATTTCGCGGCGCACTTCTTCAGAAACATTGTGCGGGTTTTCGTTGGCGGAAAGATAGGCTTTTGCCGGCAGATATTTCGGATCATACACCGTTAAATTTTCAAGCAGGGGGGCTGAAGCGCGCACGCTATTCATGGGCTTCACCGCCGTAGATGCTGCCTGTCTTCATAAGGTTGCAGCGCATTTCGACGCTTTTTGCATGCGCCCACAGCCCTTCGTGGCCGGCGATGGTCATGATGGCTTCGGCATCGTTTGCCAAAGAGGCCGCGCTGTATTGGATGACGCTGGATTTTTTAACGAATTCATCGACGGACAGGGGCGAAGAAAAACGCGCCGTGCCGCCCGTGGGCAGGGTGTGGTTGGGGCCGGCGACGTAATCGCCCACCGCTTCGGGGGTCCAGGCGCCCAGGAAAATGGCACCGGCGTTGCGGATGGAACCCAGCAGGTCCATCGCGTGGTCCATGTGCACCTCCAAGTGTTCGGGGGCGATGATGTTCACAGCATCTAGCGCGGTGGGCACATCGGGGCACACAACGATGAGCCCCTGTTCAACCAGGGATGCCGTGGTGATTTCGGCGCGGGTGGAATGCTGGGTGTGCTGGGCGATAAAGTGTTCCACTTCATCGGCGTAGGCTTCGCTAAACGTAACCAAATAGCAGGCGGCCAGCGGGTCGTGTTCGGCCTGCGCCATCAGATCGATGGCCACAAGCGCCGGGTCGGCCGAGGCATCGGCCACCACGCACACTTCGGAAGGACCGGCCACCATGTCGATGCCCACATCGCCCGAAACTATCTTTTTCGCCGCCGCCACAAAGGCGTTGCCCGGCCCGGTTATCTTGTCCACTTCTGTGATGGATTGCGTGCCGTAGGCCAGCGCCGCCACCGCTTGGGCGCCCCCCACCCTATACACTTCGGTGACGCCCGCCAAACGACAGGCTTCCAAAAGGGCCGGGTCAAGCGTGCCATCTTTTGCCGGCGGCGTGACGCACACGATGCGGCTTACCCCCGCCACGGCGGCCGGCAAAGCGTTCATCAGCACGGTTGAAGGGTAAAGCGCGCGCCCGCCGGGCACATAGATGCCCACCGAATCGAGCGGCTGAATTTTGGAACCCACCAGCGCGCCATCTTCGCGAATGGAAAACCAGCTTTGTTGGCGCTGGCGTTCGTGAAAATCGCGAATCTGGGTGGCGGCGTGGCGCAGGGCAGAGGCCACCTTGGGGTCCACGCGCGTGATAGCTTCATCTATTTCGGCTTCACTGACGCGGAAGCTGTCTATGGCCACGCCGTCGAAGCGTTCGGTGTAATCGCGCAGGGCTTCGTCGCCGCGCGCCTTGACATCTTCGACAATTTTTGTGGCACTGAGCAGCGCTTCGGCATTAAAGGCGCCCGTGCGGGAAAGGTGTTGCTTACGAAAGCTTTCTCCTGCTTTTAGGTTAACGCGTCGCATGATTACTCCTTCGTCAGTTTTTGCAAAGATTGCGCCAGGCTGCCAATGCGCTTATCAAGCCGAAATGCGCAGGTGTTGGCGAAAAAGCGCGCGGTTGAGGCAAGCACCTCATCGACCACGATCAGGTTGTTTTCGCGCAGCGTGGTGCCGGTTGCCGTAATATCGACGATGCGTTCGGCCATGCCGCACAAAGGTGCCAGTTCGATATTGCCGTGCAGCTTAACGATTTCAACCTGCACGCCGATGCTGGCATAATACGCTTTTGTGATGCGAGGATATTTGGTCGCCACGCGGATGGAGCCTAACTTGCGGTAATGGGCGGCGGCCACGTGCGCCGCATCGGCGGGTTCTGCCACGATGAACTGGCAGGCGCCGAAACGCAAATCCACCAGTTCAACCACGTCGCACTCCGCTTCCAAAAGCGAATCCTTGCCGCAGATGCCGCAATCGGCGGCGCCCAGCGCCACAAAAACCGGCGCATCGGTGGGGCGCACGATGATGTATTCCACACCGGGATTGCGAATGATCAGCTGGCGGCCCGAATCTTTGAGCCCCGTGGTATCCAAGCCTGCCCGCGCCAGGGCGGCCAGGGTATCTGCGTTGAGCGAACCTTTGGGCACCGCAATGCGCAGCGGCCGTTCCGCCGCAGGGGCGGCCGGGACCGGGGCCGGGGCGGCGGCGGTCGGGGCGGCGGCAGCCATCACCTGTTCCAGGTAAAAGGCGAAGCCTGCTGCCGGGCGATTTTGCCCATAGGCTGCAAGCATGGTGTCGTAGCGCCCGCCGCTGCCCACCGGCGCGCCCAGGCCGGGCACGTAGGCTTCGATGACAATACCCGTGTAATAATCAAAGGAACTCATAACGGAAAAATCGACAAGTATGCAGCTGTCCAAACCCTCTTGCACCAGGTAATCGTAGGTTTTTTCAAAGGCATCCAGCCCGCCGGCGCAGCCCAAGGGGGCAACCAGAGCACGGGCAGCTTCAATGGCCGCCCTGTCCCCCCGAATACGCGGCAGCGCTTTTATGGCAGCCGAAAATTGCGGGGGAACGGCGGCGGCTGCCACCAAGGCATCAAGCTCGACGAAGTTTGATGCGTGGTAGGCTTTTAGCACCGCACGCTTCCAAGCCGGCGGCGCCTGGCATTTTTCCAGCAGCGCACGCAACACGCTTACGGTGCCCAGCGCCAGCGTGAAGTTTTCCACCTTGCAGGTGTTGAGGGCTTCGGCAAACAATCCCACCAGTTCAGCATCGCTTGCAGGGCCTGATTCGCCGATGGATTCTATACCGATTTGCGTCAGTTCGCGCGCGCTTGCCTGCGTGTCGGTTTCGCGAAACACGCGCTGCGTATAGCGAAACTTGAAGGGACCCGCTTCGTCTTTTAGGCGCGTCGCACACATGCGCGCAACCTGCAGCGTCACATCGGGGCGCATGGCCAACAGGTCGCCCTGTGCATCGAAAAGTTTGAAGGGCGCACCGGGAATGCGGCCGCCCGCTTCCATCACGTCCATCACTTCAAGCGTCGGCGTTTCGATGGGCATATAGCCGCGACGGGCAAAACCCATCTGCACGCTGTGGCCCATTTCTTCGCGCAGGCACGCTTCTTCGGCCAACACGTCACGAAAACCCGCCGGAGTCACAAAATTCATGTCAGTCGCTTCTTTCACTCGTGTCTTAGTGCCGATACTTTACCACGCTATAGTGATAAAGTATAGAGGAAATTGCTATAACAACGACATCTGCAAAGGCTCGAAGGAATAGGAAGGGATCACTTCATCAAGAAAAAGCTCCACTTCGTGGGATTCCCAGCCTTTGAGGGGCACGGCAAAATAGACGGCGCTTTGCTCAAACACCAAAACCGAGCCTATCATGCCGATACAGCGGCCGCCGCACAGGCCTTCAAATTCATCGCCGGGAAGTTGCACTTCATCGCTGGTGGGCTGCGCCCCCGCAAAATAATACGGCGTCAAATCAAGGCAGGCTTCATCGGGATTAAGCCCCAAGCCTTCGGCTTTGGCCTGCAAAATCACTTGTGCTTCGGCAAAATCGTAGCGTTCTTCGGTAAACAGCTCCACCTTTTTTGCAGCCCGCATGGTTTCATAGATGCCCGGTTGCGCACACAGGCGTGCCTCCAGCACGCGTGCCTCTTCTGCGTTTTCAAAGCGTCCCACAACAAGCGCCGCGCGCGCCCCCTGGTCAAGCAGGCGTTTGATGCCGCGTGTTTCTGAAGAAATGCCCACCTTCACATACTGGGGCGAAAAATAGGCCATATAAACGTAGTGCGGTGTTAAATTGTAGGCACGCTGCTGGGCCGAAAGCGACGCCGCGTTGTAAAACGCCGGGTTAAACCCGGTCACTTTTTGGCAGGCCGCACACGAATTGTCTTTTGCTTCGGGCAGCAGGGTGGCGGCCTGGGGGCACACCTGCCCCTGGTGCGTTGCTAAATCGATCGATCCCACACAGCGCCGCTGCGGCAGAAGCCGCAACGAAAACGTTTTTCCTTGCACAGAAAACTGCGTTTGCGAACCCGCTTCAAGATCGTTGAAGCTAAGGTAGGGACCGGCCGTGTCAAAGCCGATGCCAGCCAAAACAATCGTATGATTTTCGCCAAAGCGTGCCATAGTATCACCTGCGCCTATCCCAGCGCGGCAACGGTTGCCTGCATTTGCAGCACAAGCGCCACACACACCAATACGAACACGACCGCTGCCAATTTCGCGGGCAAAATCCAGTCGCTCTTCCACGCCAGCACAAGCCCGACCGGCCAAAACACGATCAGCAGCACGATAATCCAAAAGGTTTGCTGGTGCCATTTTTTTGGATTGGGGTCTTCGAGTAATTCGTAGGATTCCCGTTGGCGGCGCCACGGTTTTATCGGTTTGTCATCTTCAAGCATACTGCGTCCCTTCTTAAGGCTTGCGGGTGCTAAAAAGCACCCGCCTTAATTCCCGGCCCTACTGCGCTGCGCGCGCACTTCCCTTGTGCAGGTACAGCATAGCGCTAAAGTGCGTGTTCCGCTTCAAGCTTGCGATCGTTTTCGGCAAGCTCTTCCGCCGTTTCATGCCAGCACTGCGTGGGCGGCAGGCCAGGGATGCTATCGGCATAAAATACGGGGTCCTTGCCCGCTTTGCGCTGCGCGGTGTAATCGTCGAGCGCCCGAAACGCCCACTTGCCCAACAACACGATGGCAACAATGTTCACAAACGCCATGGCACCCATCACGATGTCGGCGATATTCCACGCCAAATCGAAGTTGGATTGCGCCCCCATAAAGATGGCGACCAGGCACGATATACGAAATACGAACAGCACCACCTTGTTGTTCTTGATAAACTTGATGTTGCTTTCCGCATAAAAATAGTTGCCGATCAAACTTGAGAACGCGAAGGCAAAAATGGAGAAGGTAACAAAGTGAATGCCCATTTCGCCCACCGAAGAATTGATGGCCTGCTGCACCAAGGGCATACCATTTAAAGTGCCCGGATCGCCATTGACGAAGAACACCAAAATCATCATGGCCGTGCAGGTGCAGATGACGATGGTGTCGATGAATACGGAAAGCACCTGCACCAAGCCCTGTTTGCAGGGGTGGGAAACCGATGCCGAAGCTGCGGCGTTAGGTGCCGAACCCATGCCGGCTTCGTTGGAAAACAGCCCGCGCTTGATGCCCGTCACCACAACCGAACCGGCGAACCCGCCAAATATCGATTGGAAGTTAAACGCCGAATCGAAAATGAGTGTGAACACGGCCGGTATATCGCCCAGATGCGTAAGCGTCACCCAAAGGGCCAGCGCGATGTAGGCGATTGCCATGACCGGCACAATGATCGACGTCATGAAGCTGATGCGATGCGCGCCCCCGAAGATGACGAACGCCGTGCACACCACCAACACGATGGCCAGGGCAAACGGTGCCCGTGAATCGGAATAGCCGGGAATGTAGTATTCCAGCGATGAACTCATGTTGAAGGATTGCAGCGCGTTGAACCCGTAGGCGAAGCAGATGATCAGCAGAATAGAAAACACGATGCCCAACCAGCGTTTGCCCAGCGCCTGTTCGATGTAATAGGCCGGGCCGCCGCGAAATTCCCCATCTTGCCCGCGCACCTTAAATATCTGCGCCAGTGTGGATTCGATGAACGCCGAAGCGCCCCCGATAAGTGCCATAAGCCACATCCAAAACACCGCGCCCGGACCGCCGGTGGCGATTGCTGTGGCGATACCGGCAATATTGCCCGTGCCCACGCGGCTGGCGGTGGACACCATAAGTGCCTGAAACGATGAAACGCTTTTGGCACCCGGCACATGCTTTTGTTCGGTTAATACCGTGAACATATCCTTGATGTAGCGAAATTGCACGCCTTTGGTGCGGATGGTGAAATACACACCGGCTCCGACCAGCATGAACACCAGCAAATAGGTGTACATAACCCCACTTATTTGCCCCGTGATGTCAATAAGAAAATCCATTCCCCTACCCTAACTTCTGCACAAGCAGCTCGTTGATTATTTTCGGATTGCCCTGGCCCTGCATTTCCTTCATGCATTGCCCGACAAAAAAGCCCATCAGACCCGTTTTGCCCCCCTGGTACTGCTGCACCTTATCGGGGTTTGCCGCGCACACCGCAGCAACCACCGCCTCGATGGCACCAGTATCGGAAACCTGCTTCATGCCGCGCGCTTCCACGATGGCTTCGGGGGATTTCCCTTCTTCCATAATGGCCGCAAACACTTGCTTGCCCTGCTTGGACGAAATCGCGCCCGTGGCAACCAGCTTCGTTAGCTCAAGGGCGAAAGCGGGCGTTAAGTTGGTGTCGCCCAGCGAAACGGCAGCATCGGCGGCGTTTAAGTAGGCGCTCACATCGTTGATAAGCAGGTTGGCAACGCCTTTGGCCACCGGCTGCGACGCGTCTTGCGCCATGCAGGCTTCAAAGAAGGCCGCAATTTCAACATCATCGGAAACCTGGCGGGCATCGTAGGAAGAAAGGCCGAATTGTTCTTGGTAGCGGTCGCGCTTTTGCGCAGGCAGTTCGGGCAACTTGACGCGCACGCAGGCAATAAACTCATCGGAAAGATCGTAGGGTGCCAAATCGGGCTCGGGGAACAAGCGGTAATCATCGGCGGTTTCCTTCACGCGCATAACGATCGTGCGCTTGGCGGAAGGATCCCAGTGGCGGGTTTCTTGGTAGATGGTGCCGCCGCTTTCAAGCGCTTCGGCCTGGCGGCAGATTTCGTAGGCCAAGCCGTCGTGCAGGTTTTTGAAGCTGTTCATGTTTTTCAGTTCGGTCTTGGTGCCCAGCTTCGTTTCGCCGTAGCGGCGCAGGCTGACGTTGCCATCGCAGCGCATCGAGCCTTCTTCCATCGAGCAATCAGAAATGCCCAGCGCAAGGTATATTTGGCGCAGCTTCTGCATGAACAGGCGCGCTTCTTCGGGCGTGCGCAAATCGGGATCGGTCACCAGTTCGATCAGCGGCGTGCCACAGCGGTTGTAATCGACCAGCGAATGCGTGGCGCCGGCGATGCGCCCTTCCGAACCGCCGATGTGATTCATTTTGCCCGCATCTTCTTCCATATGGATGCGTTCGATGCCGATGTTGGCGGTGTATTCGCCCTGCGCACCGGGGCGTTCTTTGGCCGCCGGACCATCCACGATCAAGTCAAGCTTGCCGCGCATGCAAAAAGCGATTGCGCCTTGTGTGGTTTGGAAGTTCTTGGACATATCGGGATAGAAATAGTTTTTGCGATAGAACATCGAGCGCTTTTCGATGGCGCAATTGGTGGCCAGGCCGGCCAGCACGATTGATTCGATGGCGGCTTTGTTTGGCACCGGCAACGCGCCGGGCAGCCCCAGACATACCGGGCAGGTATGCGTGTTGGGGTCGGCGCCAAATTCCAACTTGCACCCGCAGAACATCTTTGTTTCAAGCGTGGTCAATTCGGCGTGCACTTCCAGGCCGATGACCGCTTCCCAATCTTGTAATACTTCGCTGAGCTGCTTCATTTAGGCACCCACCTTTCCCTTGGCGAAAGCGGGCGCGACCGCAGTTGCCTGATAGATGGATTCTAGGGCAGCCGCCACGCGCAGCATGTTTTCATCTTTGAACGCCGGGGAAATAAGCTGCACGCCGATGGGCAGCTGCGTCTGTTCGCCCAGGCCAACGGGCACACTCATGCCGCCGTTGCCCGCAATGTTGATGGAAATAGTGAACATATCGGAAAGATACATCGAAGTCGGGTCGGCGATTTCGCCAAATTCAAACGCCGTGCGCGGGGAAACGGGGGTCAAAATGCAATCAACCTGTTCGTAGGCGCGATTGTAATCTTGCGTGATCAGCGTGCGCACCTGCTGGGCAGGGTAATAATACTTGTCGTAGACGCCGGCCGAAAGAAGGTAGCTGCCCAACATCATGCGGCGGCGCGCTTCGATGCCGAAGCCCGCGCCGCGGCTGGCTTCATATTGCGTGCCCAAATCTTTGTGGCCGGGCGCGCAATAGCCATAGCGCACCGAATCGAAACGGGAAAGGTTGCTAAACGCTTCGCAGGGGCCTAGCACGTAATACGCGCTCATGGCAGCTTGGGCGTTGGGCAGGTCGACTTCGACCAGCGTGGCACCTAAGGCTTCCAACTTTGCCGCAGCTTCCTGCGTTTTTGCCTTCACTTCGGGCTCCAAGCCCTGCGCTTCCATAAACGCGGGCACAATGCCGATACGCATACCGGCAACGCCCTGGCCTAAGTTGGCGGTGAAATCGGTGGTGATATCTTGGCTGGTGCAATCGAGCGGATCGCGCCCGGACAAGGCATTGAGCGCGTGCGCCGCATCCTCAACCGTGCGAGCGAACGGTCCCACCTGGTCAAGCGACGAACCGAAAGCGACCACGCCGTAGCGCGACACCACGCCGTAGGTGGGCTTGATAGCCACGACGCCGCAGAAGCTTCCCGGCTGGCGGATGGACCCGCCCGTGTCGCTGCCCAGCGTGATGGTGGCCATGCCCGCAGCCACCGCCGCGGCCGAGCCGCCCGAAGACCCACCAGGGACGCGCGCGGTATCCCAGGGGTTCAAGGTCGGCCCAAAGGCGGAGGTTTCCGTGGAAGAGCCGAACGCAAATTCGTCCATGTTCAGCTTGCCCAGCGGAATGCCGCCCGCTTCGATGGTTTTTGTCACGCAACTTGCCGTATAGGGCGAGCGATAGTTTTCCAACATGCGCGATGAACAGGTGGTGTGCGTGCCCAGCTGGTTCATGTTGTCTTTGAAGGCCACGGGAACGCCCGCCAAAGGGCCACACGCCGCCAAATTGCCCGCTGCGATAGCGGCGTCAACGCTTGCCGCCTGGGCAAAAGCCGCTTCTTCGGTCAACTCAAGAAAGGCGTGGATAGTGGGGTCGACCGCTGCGATGCGCGCAAAGCAATCCGTGGCCACTTCCTGTGCGGAAAAAGCCTTGGCCGCCAAACCCGCTTGGATTTCACGCACGTTCATGCAGGCAAAATCGTTCATTATTGATCGCCTCCGCCCAAAATTGCAGGGATCAAAAAGCAACCATCCTGCTGGTGTGGCGCATTTTCAAGCGCCTCTTGCTGCGTGAAGCTGGGGGTGCACACATCTTCGCGCATAACGTTGGAAAGGCTGCCGATAGGATGAAACGTCGGTTCGACCCCTTCCAGATTGTATTGGGTGATGGGTGCAAGGCTATCGATGATGGCGTTTAAATCCTTTGTCATCTGCGATAATTCGTCATCGGAAAGCCCGATGCGCGTGTACGTTGCGATGGTGGCCACGTCTTTTTCGCTTACATGTTCAGTCATGGTGATCCTTTGCGCCCTGGTGGTGTCAGGGGATAAATCGGCTTCAAAAACACATACCGCCCATAATAACAAAAGTACGCCCCCTTACCGGGGCGCGAAGGCCGATAGTCACAGAGTTTTGACACTGCCCTACTGTGTGGCGCGATACTCGGCGATTTTTTCCAGGAAGGTTTCGCCGTAGCGTTCAAGCTTGGTGGCGCCCACGCCGGAAACGGCCAAAAACTCATCGGGGGTTGTGGGCAGCTTGGCGCACATATCGCGCAGTGTGGCGTCGGAAAACACGATG
>JAVWGW010000028.1:0-14780 GCA_036640375.1 Raoultibacter sp.
TGCCACTATTGGGCGCATGGGCATTTACGGCATCGGCTATTCCGAATTTTGCTACAGGAGTTGTTGCCTTAGCTGGCTTGGCGGGAGCTGCATCCTATTTATTTTATTACAAGGGTATTGCATCCATCGGTGCTGCCCGCGGCATGGCGGTCAATATTACATATTCGGCATGGGCGGTGGTGTTTGGCTTTGTTCTCCTAGGAAACGCTCCGGGGGTTGTTGAAGTGGGATGCTGTATCGTGATTATGTGCGGGACGGTTCTGGCTGCATCGGATTGGGATGATTTGTTTCGCAGGGGGAAGGGAAAACTTAAGGCTTAAGCCTTAAGGCGGAAGTCGGGCGATCATTTAAGCTTGAAGAGGGTTTTCTAGTCTTCCTCCACAAACACGCCCTCTTGCTTAAAGACGGTTGCAAATGTTTTGAAGAACACCTTTACGTCAAGCGCAAACGAAAGGTTGTGCACGTAGAAAACGTCAAGCTTCAGGCGGTCGTGCCACGGCAGCGCGTTGCGGCCGTAGACGGCGGCATATCCGGTAATGCCGGGCTTCACCAGCAGCTTATCGCCCTCGTTGCCCGTGTAGAGCTGTGTTTCCCGCTCAAGGTCGGGGCGCGGGCCCACAACGCTCATGTCGCCTTTGAGCACGTTGAGAAACTGCGGCATTTCATCGAGGCTCGTCTTGCGCATGAACGTACCTACGCGTGTCATGCGGGGGTCATCGGTGCCGTTATAGGTTGATCCGTCCGGCATGGTCAGGTCAGGCGCATTTACCTTCATCGAGCGGAACTTATACATCTTGAACGCTTTGCCGTTTTTACCCACGCGCGCTGCGTTGTAGAATACGGGGCCTTTATCTTCGCGCCAGACAAAAGGGGTCACCAGAATAATCAGCAGCAGCACAAAGGGCAGGGCGATAATCCCTATAACGATGTCGAGCGCGCGTTTGAAAAATCCTACATACATACGGCCAGAGCCTTTTGCAGCGCGTCGCATACGTAATCGACGTCTTCATCGCTCAGAAGGGTATGCAGCGGCAAGGTGATTTCGTTTGCATACTGCGCATAGGCGTGAGGAAAATCTGCGATGTCGAAACCGAGCGCCTTGTAGGCTGTCATCATCGGTAGCGGCTTGTAGTGTACGTTTGCGGCAACGCCTGCTGCCCCAAGGTGTTCAATTAAGGCATTGCGCTCTTCTGTGGAAGCTCCGTTTATGCGCGTGAGCATCAGGTGCCCGCTTGAAGCGAAGGTGTCGCCATAGTGGGCAAGCAGGGTGAGTGGCGCTGTGGCCAAGTTGGCGCTATAGCGTTCAATCAGTTCCCGGCGGCGCGCAAGCAGCGCGGGGTAGCGGTCAAGCTGCACCAGGCCGATGGCCGCCTGAATATCGGTCATGTTGTATTTCCATCCGGGGAAAGCAACATCGTATTCCCAGGCACCCGCGCAGCTTTTGGAAAGGGCATCCTTCGTTTGTCCGTGTAAGCTAAAAAGCATCATCTGCTGGTAGAGCTCGTCGGAATCAAAGCTGCCCGCACGCCAGGCAAGGCCGCCGCCTTCAGCCGTGGTGAAGTTTTTTACGGCATGAAAAGAAAACGTGGTGAAATCCGCCACCGACCCCGCGGTTGCCCCGTGGCGGGTGGCACCCAAACTGTGTGCACCGTCGGTGATTACAATCGGGCGGTTGAAGCATTTTTGCAAAGCGGTGCGGGGGCTCCACGGCGCACGGGCGGCGTGGATGGCGTCGAATAAGGCATCATAATCGCACATGCGCCCGGCGATGTCGATGGGGATAATCGCCTTTGTGCGTTCGTTGATAAGGCCAGGCAGCGCAGCGTAATCCATCTCGAAGGACCCCGGCGCGGTGTCGCACAATACCGGCGTGGCGCCCACGTGGCAAATGACAGAAGCGGTGGCGGTGTAGGTGTAGGCACTGGTGATAACTTCGTCGCCCGGCCCAATTCCCAACGCGCGCAAAATGCATTCCTCGGCAGCGGTGGCAGAAGAAAAGCAGGCAAAGCCATCGCTGTGCGTAAACGCGCGCAGGCGGCCTTCAAGTTCTTTGGTGCGCGGGCCGGTGGTGATCCACCCCGACCGCAGCACCGTGGCCACCGCTTCTATTTCGTCTTCGGTGATATCGGGCGGCGAAAAGCTTATCGTTTTGTGTGTATCCACGTGTCTTGCCTACCTCCTTGCGCCCAAAGGAAACCTTGGACGAGCGCAACCGTCTTGAGTACCCTGCTATTTTCCTCGATTAGACCAGTGTTTGGATTAAATCCACGATTTTTTGATAAGCCGTCGGTTGATCAAATTCCATTTCGGCTATGTGTCGTCCGCGTGTTCCCATGATTTTGCACGTGCTCGGATTGTTCGCGAGATGCGCGATGGCCTCGGTCAACGCCCTCGCATCTTCAGCCTCGACGTTAAGGCCGAAACCACCTTCTGTTACCTTGCGGCGAAATTCAGGGCTTGATCCCGTGTTTATCATCGGATGCCCGCTTGCCAGGTAGTCGCCGATTTTTGTGACGATGGATTGCGGCGCATCCTTCACCAGCGAGTTGATTGTTATATCGGATTTTACCAGGTAGGCAGCCATATGTTCATAATCCAGATATCCCAAAAAATCGACTGGAGCGCCCAGGGTTGCAGCCTGTTGAGCCAGATTCGCTTTATCCGGACCGTCGCCCAATATCTTTACCCGCAGCCCCGGCACGCTTTCTCCTAGCTGCGCGGCGGCTGCTATGAGGGTGTAAAGGTCGTAGCTGGCACCCAGCGTTCCCGCGTAGGTAACCCACAGCTCCTCTGAGGGCTTCGTTATCGTGTGCGCATAACGCGCTGCCCCCGCATCAAAGGCGGCAAGGTCGTTGCCCACATAGACCGTTGTGCGCAGGTAGGGAGCGCTGCGTTTTTCCGCCGGCCGTGCAGCGTATTCGTCGGAAGTTCCCACGGCGGCGCTTAGCAGGTTGTACACCTTTTCGGCATCACGGGCGAAGGGGTGAAAAAGAATGTCGCTTAGCAGGGGAATGTCGACCACCATGCGCATGGCTTCAGGCCACAGATCGTTTATATCGGCAACAAAGGGGATGTGTGCCGCCGCCGCCGCTTCAGCACAGACGCGCGCCACATCATTGGGGGGGATTTCTGCATAGATCAAATCGTAAGTGTCGGGGCGTTGCGCAAAATACGCGCGCATGTTCTTGGCGGCAATGTGGTGGCTGCGGATGCGCCCCAGGTCCAGATTTTTTTTGTAGCCGGGTTCATCTATGAACACCACATTATAGGGAAGGTCGCGATAACACGCCTTCTGGGTGTCGCGCGCCGCTTTTTCCCAATGCTGAAAACTTGAGGTTATCAAATCAACCTCGAAGCCACTTTGCGCCAGCAGTTCGGAAAGGAAGCGAAATCGTGTATAGCCGCGCGTTTCATCGCCCAGTTTTACGCCCATGGTAACTACGGCAAGGCGTTTGGCGGGGCGGGAAAAAGCCGCAGAAGGTGTTGTCGGTGTTTTCATCCCACGAATTATACCGCCTTAATCGTTGGGGCGGGCGCACAAAACCGTTGAGGACTGCTCTTGTTTGAAAGAAGACAAGAAATGTACTCCGCGTATAAGCGTGTGGTATGCGAAAAGCTATTTTTCTTGAAGAAATTTCTTCAAAGAGGGCCTTTTTGTGCTTTTTCGCGCAATCGCGCACGAACCTTCATTTTCTGCCTGAAAAAAAATAAAGTCACGACTGATATTTTTATATTTCCTTTGGTACTATTTACCTGCATTGAAGAGGGGAATTAACCTATTAGTAGGGATTCGGACCAGGACCGACAG
The DNA here is from genome assembly GCA_036640375.1 of Raoultibacter sp. Lineage (GTDB taxonomy): Bacteria > Actinomycetota > Coriobacteriia > Coriobacteriales > Eggerthellaceae > JAVWGW01. The sequence goes on from JAVWGW010000028.1 coordinate 3,809, forward strand.
CCCCTCTTCCAAAAAGCCTTCGGTAAAAACTGGGGGCTTTTCTGTTTGTGCTGTGGCGGAGCTTCTTTTGAGGCACTCCTGGCAAGGTGAGCGCTTGACAAGAGGCGAACTTCATTTAAGATGAATCGCGATGAGTTTTCAATTCGTACATACCATGATGATGCGCATGCCCAAGCCTGGGCTTGTTGGCGTGTGCGCCGACACTCAGGCATAGCTATCAGGCGGCTTATAAGGCCGCATTGTCATGTTGGTTTCGTACGAGGTAGTCGATAATAATGATCCAGATACAACATCTGTCTAAAACATACGCTTCCCAAACCGAGCATGCTCATGCTGCCTTGCGCGATGTTTCCCTCACCATCGAAGACGGGGATATATTCGGCATTATCGGGCAATCCGGCGCAGGCAAATCCACGCTGGTGCGCTGCATCAATCTGCTTGAGCGCCCCACTGCGGGGTCCATCCTTATAGATGGTTGTGACATCACCGCTTATTCCGGCAAGAAGTTGCTTGATTTGCGCGGGGGCATAGGGATGATCTTCCAAAACTTTAGCCTGTTTCAACAGCGTACCGTGCTGCGCAACGTGATGTTTCCGCTGGAAGTTCGCCATGAAAGTAAGGGCGCTGCGCAAGCGCGTGCACGCGAGCTCTTGGATCTGGTGGGCTTGAGCGAAAAGGCGGCCAGTTATCCCAGTCAGCTTTCTGGCGGTCAGCAGCAGCGCGTCGCCATTGCGCGCGCCTTGGCCAACAGCCCCAAAATCATGCTGTGCGACGAAGCAACCAGCGCGCTTGACACGCGCACGACCACTTCCATCTTGCAGCTTTTGCGCGACATCAATGCCTCGCTTGGCGTTACGATGGTCGTTATCACCCACTCACTTGTTGTTGCGGAAAAAATCTGCAACAAAGTGGCCGTCATCGATGAAGGTTGCATTGTCGAATGCGGCGATGTGGCACAGGTGCTGGGCAATCCCCGCAGCGCGGTCACCCGCGAACTGATCGGGCAAGATCACAAGTCGTATGCGGATGCAGACCGCTTGTCACCAAAGGCTGCCGGCGTTGCCGGGGCTGCGGTTGCCGGGGAAGGGGTGCGCTAATGGAAGCTTTCCAAGCATTTTTCGACCAGTACGGCATGTTGCTGGCTCAGGGCACCTGGGACACCATCGTCATGACGGGCGTATCCACTCTGTTTGCCTATATTTTGGGCATCCCCTTGGGCGTGCTCGTTTCCGTGACCGCACCGGGCGGCCTGCGTCCCCACCGCGCGTTTAATGCGGTGCTGGGCTGGATCATCAACATCGGGCGTTCCATCCCGTTCATCATTTTGCTTGTGGCGCTCATCCCCTTCACGCGGCTTATCGTGGGCACGTCGCTGGGCGTTTGGGGGGCGGTGGTGCCGCTGGTTATCGCTTCGGCGCCGTTTGTGGGGCGCATGGTGGAACAAAGTTTGGCAGAAGTTGACGGCGGTCTTGTTGAAGCGGCGCACAGTTTTGGGGCATCGGTGTGGCAGATTGTTGTCAAGGTGCTGCTGAAGGAAAGCTTGCCTTCGTTGGTGCGCGGAGCATCGATTACGTTCATCACGCTGTTTGGTTATTCCGCCATTGCGGGCACGGTGGGCGCAGGGGGCCTGGGAGATATCGCCATTCGCTACGGCTACCAGCGCTTCAACGGAGATGTCATGATTGCCGCTGTTATCTTGTGTATCATCTTGGTGCAGCTTATTCAAAGCGCCGGCGATGTGCTTGCGCGCAAAATCGACAAGCGCTAAACGAAACCGGGGCGCGGCTGCGGCGGGCAACTGTCGCGGTGCGCATCATAGAACTGAAAACGCACAATCGACACGTAAAAATTGAGAAAAACTAAAAGGGAGAACGATATGAAGAGCAAAAATATAGTGAAGGCAGTGGCCACGCTTGCGCTGGTTGGCGTTGTGGCAGGTGCTTTGGTGGGCTGCGGTGCCCCCGCAAGCGACGGGGCTGCCCCGTCGAAGACGGACGGAAAAACCATCAAGGTAGGAGCCTCGCCTTCGCCCCACGCTGAAATACTGGCTCAGGCGAAATCCGTGCTTGCCGACCAAGGTTATACCCTTGAAATCGTGGAATATTCCGACTATATCCAGCCCAACGTAGCACTGAGTGAAGGGGAACTGGATGCCAACTACTTCCAGCACACGCCTTATTTGGAAGAATACAACGCTGAAAACAAAACCGATCTGAAACCGGCAGGCGAAGTGCACTTCGAAGCGATGCGCCTGTACGCGGGTAAAACTGCCAGTGTCGCTGCCTTGAAGGATGGCGCTCAGATTGCTGTGCCTTCCGACACCACCAACGAAGCGCGTGCGCTGCTGCTTTTGCAGGACCAGGGCATCATCAAGCTTAAAGAAGGCGTGGGCTTAACGGCAACGGCCAACGACATCATCGACAACCCGAAAAATATCAAGATTGTTGAAGCGGAAGCTGCTGCCCTGCCCCGCACGCTTGAAGATGTCGATTTGGCGGTCATCAATGGTAACTACGCGCTGTCTGCCGGCCTTGATTCCAAGCTTGCTATCGCCAGCGAATCGGCAGATTCCGAAGCGGCGAAAACCTACCCGAACGTGGTTGTTGTGCGCGCCGCCGATGTGGATTCAGAAAAAACGAAGGCGCTTGTTGCGGCCATCCAATCCGATGCCGTGAAAGCGTATATCGAAAAAACCTACGGCGATGCCGTGGTTGCCCTGTTCTAGGCAATCCTGCTGTGCGCTTGTGCCGCGCGCCTTACCGCACCATCTCAGCCGGGCGCTTTGAAGCCCATCGAGATGGTGCGGTTTTTTGTGTCCACGCCAAGAGCCTCGGAAAAACAGACTATACTAATATCTCTAGCTCAAAGGCACCTACCTTCCCCGTGAGATTATTTCAAACGCGGTAGAAAACCTTCAACTTTCGTGTACGTGTACGTCGTGTTAGCCATCGCTGTGCTGCTGTGCGCGCGATCTTAAAACCCTCGGCTGAAAGGGCGTTTGCTCGATGTCTAAAAAGATAGCTGTTCTTGATGGAAATTCGCTCATGCATCGCGCCTATCATGCGGTGCCACCGGCCATGAATGCCCCCGACGGCACGCCGACAAATGCCGTCTTCGGCTTCATGTCCATGCTTATAAAATTTATCGAAACACTTCACCCTCAGGCAATCGTGTGCGCTTTTGATGCCGGGCGGCCGGCATTTCGCATGGAAGCGCTCAAGGAGTATAAGGCGCAGCGCTCGCCGATGGATGAAGAATTAAAGGTTCAATTTCCTTTGATTGAAGATTTGCTGGAAGCGATGAACATTCCTGTTATTCGCATCAAAGGCTGGGAAGGCGATGACATCTTGGGCACGGTTGCTGCGCGCAACGACATCCTAGGTTATGAAACGCTGCTGGTCACCGGAGATAAGGATGCCTATCAGCTGGCAAGCGATCTAACGCGCATCGTCACCACAAAGAAGGGCATCACCGACGTGGCCATCTATGGCCCCGAACAGGTTGTGGAACGCTATGGTATCAGGCCTGACCAAGTGCCTGATTTTCTGGGTCTGAAAGGGGATCCCTCCGATAATATCCCCGGCGTTCCCGGTGTGGGAGAAAAAGGCGCCGCGAAGCTTTTGCAGAGTTTTGACACACTGGAGGGAATCTATGAAAACCTCGACAAGCTCAAAGGCAAACAGCTTGAAAATCTGCGCGACAACAAAGAGGCGGCTTTTGCCAGTCGTCGGGTTGCAACCATTGTTTGTGATCTTGATTTCCCCCTTGACTTAGAGGCGCTGCATTTCCCCGATTTCGACGAGCAGCGGGTTACCGAACATTTTCAAAACTTGCGCTTCAATACGCACCTGGCCAAGGTGCTTGGCTTTATCGGGAAAGAAGTGGTTAAAAGCGAAGTGTGTCTTGAGGAAAGCGTCGTTGTCGAAGGGGCGGCAGCAGCCGCTTGGCTTGCCGAACAGCTGGCGGCAGATCGTGCGCTGGGTATTGTGTGCGGCGAAAACACGCAGGCATCCCTTTTCGAGCCCTCGCTGCGCCTTGCGGTCAATGCGGGAGCCACAACAGCTCTTTTCGAAGGTGAAGAAGCCTTCCAGATGCTGGCACGCATTGTGCGGGAGGGGTCGTTTGTCACGCTGGGCGTAAAGCGTCTGCTCAAGATGGTATTTCCTCCCGATACCGCCACAGCGGCGCTTGTGACGGAACAAGAGCTGATGGATGCACGTTTTTTCGATTTGGGTCTTGCTGGCTACGCCCTCAATTCGTCGGTGAGCGAATATACGCTCGACGTGCTGCTTGATGAATACTATGGAGGCTGTTTGCCTCCGGTTGCCGAAGGCCAGGATGAAGTGGTGTTGCAGGCTACGGCCACCAGTATGCTCGCTGCGCCCTTGCGCGATGCCCTGCGCGAAGATGGGACGCTTGAGGCCTACGAACGCATCGACATGCCGCTTGCGGCCGTGCTGGTGAATATCGAACGAACGGGTACCGCCCTTGATATGGTGCGCTTGGATCAACTGAGCATTCTAACCAATGAGCAGCTTGAAAGCACCCGTCTGAAGGTGTATGAACTGGCGGGCGAAGAGTTCAATATCGATTCACCGCGCCAGTTGGGCCGCATTCTTTTTGAAGTTATCGGATTGGCGCCGTTGAAGAAAAATCAGCGGGGATATTCCACCGATGCCAGTGTTTTGCGCGAACTTTCAAGCCGCCACGAATTGCCTGCTCTTGCCTTGCGCTATCGTGAACTGGCGAAAATGAAATCGACCTATCTTGATGCGCTGCCGCGTATGCGCGCCGAAGATGGTCGCGTGCACACCACCTTCAATGAAACGGTTACGACAACGGGGCGCCTTTCATCGTCTGAACCCAATTTGCAAAACATTCCTGTACGCACGGATTTTGGCCGGCAAATCAGGGAATGCTTCGTGCCGCTGCGCGAAGGCGATGTTTTCCTTTCTGCCGATTATTCCCAGATAGAGCTGCGTCTTTTGGCGCACCTTTCCGAAGATGAAGAACTTGTCGCCGCCTTTTGTTCCGGTGCTGATTTCCACGCCCAAACCGCCGCCCGCGTGTTTGGACTGCCTGTCGAAGAAATCACGCCGCAGCTGCGCTCGCGTGCCAAGGCGGTCAACTTCGGCATCGTGTATGGTCAGCAGGCCTACGGCCTATCGCAAAGTTTGGGCATTGGCTTTGGCGACGCCAAAGATATGATTGAGCGCTATTTCGCCGCGTATCCCGGCGTGCGCAACTACCTTGATCACACCATTGCCACGGCGCGGCAAACCGGTTTTGCCATGACGATGTTTGGGCGCAAGCGGCATATTTCTGAACTAAAATCGGCTAACAGCAACACGCGCGGCTTCGGCGAACGCACCGCGATGAATCATCCGATGCAGGGCAGTGCGGCCGATATTATCAAGTTGGCTATGACTGAAGTGGCTCGTCGGCTGCTTGCGCGGGGTTTTGAGGCAAAACTTTTGTTGCAAGTTCATGACGAACTGGACTTTTCTGTTCCCGCCGGCGAAATAGAGGAAGTTTCTGCTATGGTGAAAGAAGTCATGGAAAACGTGGTGGAATTGCACGTGCCGCTTGATGTGAGTATTTCATTTGGCGATAACTGGGCCGAGGCACACTAAAAGGGCTTGTGCCCTGCAATAAGTGCCCCGCATGGCCGTAGTGAATAAATATTGTGTAACTTGGTAAATTACGCGGCGAATTCATTGACTTAGCCTTTCTACGCTGATAAGATATCGCCTTGCGTTTTGACACATTTCAAGGAGAATTTCATGTATGCGATTGTAAAAACTGGTGGCAAACAATACAAGGTTGCTCCCGGAGACATCTTGGAGATTGAGAAGCTTGACGTCGAGTGCGGCACTAAAGTTGCGCTTGATGCTATCTGCATTGTCGACGGCGAAAAAGTCGAGGCCGATCCGGCCGCGGCAGGCAAAACCAAGGTCGAAGCTATCGTGCTTGATCAATTCAAGGGCGAAAAGCAGTTGGTCTTCAAGTTCAAGAAGCGCAAGAACTACAAAAAAATGCGCGGTCATCGTCAAAATTTGACGCGTGTTCGCATCGAAGCCGTCGGTTCCGCCAAGGCGCCGGCTGCCAAGAAGCAAGCCGCTCAATCCAAAGCTGCGACTGAAAAGCCCGCTGCTAAGGCTGTAGCTGCACCAGCTGCAGACGCTGAATAGTCGTAAGGAGGGATTTTAGATGGCACACAAAAAAGGTCTCGGTTCAAGCCGAAATGGTCGCGATTCAAACGCTCAGCGTTTGGGTGTTAAGCGTTTCGGTGGCGAAACGGTTATTACGGGCAACATTCTCGTCCGCCAGCGCGGTACCCACTTTCACCCGGGTGACAACGTGGGGCGCGGCAAAGATGACACCCTGTTCGCTCTGTGCGATGGCGTGGTGGAATTCACCAAGGGCAATCGCCGCAAGGTGCACGTGCGCCCTGTAGCGTAACCAGGCTGATTTCTTCGGAATCGCAAGGCCCTCTGCAAGAAGCAGGGGGTCTTTTTCTTTCAGCTTGATGTTTTGATGCTTGTGCGGCACCTGCGTCGTTGCCCTTATCGATTACAATTGAGGTCACTATGTTTGTAGATAAAGTACATATTTATGTTCAGGGCGGCAATGGCGGCGCGGGATGTATGTCGTTTCGTCGGGAGGCTCACGTTCCTAAGGGCGGTCCTGATGGCGGCGACGGCGGCCATGGCGGCAACGTTATTGTTGTGGCCGATATTGGCGTTTCTTCGCTGGTTGATTATCGCTTCAAGCACCATTTTAAAGCGACGCGCGGCACGCATGGCAAGGGTGCGAAAATGCACGGCGCGGTGGGCGAAGATATGATTTTGAAGGTGCCCGTCGGCACCGTTGTGCGCGAATATTTTGAACACACGCGTGAAGTGGGCGAAGTCATCGCCGACCTTACCCATGACGGCGAAAGCATCGTTGTGGCGCGTGGCGGCATGGGCGGGCGGGGCAATATCCACTTCGTCACCCCCACGCGGCGCGCCCCTTCTTTTTCCGAGCTAGGGGAACCGGCAATTGAATGCTGGATCGAACTAGAAATGAAGCTTATGGCCGATGCGGCCTTGGTGGGCATGCCTTCGGCGGGTAAGTCTTCGCTGATAGCGCGCGTAAGTGCGGCCAAGCCGAAAATCGCCGATTACCCCTTCACCACCCTTGTTCCCAATTTGGGTGTTGTGAAAGGGGAGGATTACAACTTTGTCATCGCCGATGTGCCGGGGCTGATTGAGGGTGCTCACGAAGGCCGGGGCCTTGGGCACGAATTTTTGCGCCACATCGAACGCACGGCGCTTATTTTGCACGTTGTCGATATGACGGGCGGCTATGAAGGGCGCGATCCGGTGGAAGATTATCGCACCATCAACCGTGAGCTGGAACTTTATGCGCACGATTTGGCCGACCGCCCGCGTATCGTTATCGCCAACAAAGTGGACGAACCGGGGATCGAAGAGGCGGTTGCGCGCCTGGCCGAAGCGGTACGGGCTGATTCCATCGCAGCGGCGGGCGGCGACGAATTCGCACCGAGCCCCATCGATCCTAAGCTCTATTGCGTCAGCGCGCTTACCGGCTTGGGTGTCGATTCTTTGATGGCGGCCACGGCCACAAAGGTGCACGAACTGCGCGAAGCCTTGCGCACGCAGCAGGAAGCCAACGTGCAATACGATCACGTGTGGGAACACAAGCGCGAAGAGCGCGATCGCCGCTTTGCGGTAACGAAGCTTTCCGAAGGGATATTCCGTATCACAGGTGCCCAGGTCGAACGCATGATTGTGCAAACCGATTGGGAAAACGAAGAGGCGCTTGCCTTTTTGCAGCATCGCCTCAAGCATTTAGGTGTTGAAAAGGCGCTTGTGCGTGCGGGAGCCGTCGACGGCGATGAAGTGCGCATTGTCGGACGTGCCTTTGAATTCGAATCGACGGCTTATAATGAGGACATCTATAAAGGACTTGAAATATAAGATAAGGTGCAGGCCGTGAAAACGCTCGTAATCAAGATTGGTTCTTCAACGTTGGTCGATGCCCAGAGTAAGGTTGACACCACCTACCTTGAAAGTTTGGCCGCCCAGGTTGCCGCTGTGCGCGCGGCGGGGTGGCATCCGATCATCGTCACATCGGCCGCCATTGCCTGTGGTCTTGAGGCCTTGGGAATCAATCAGCGTCCCACCGACATGCCCAGCTTGCAGGCGGCAGCATCGGTGGGGCAAAGCGCGCTTTCGACGGCCTATGCCGAAGTGTTCGCCCGTCACAATTTGCTGACTTCGGTCGTGCTGCTGACGCGCCACGATACGGCCAATCGCCACGCCTACCTGCACGCACGCGACACTTTGCGCCGCTTGCTCGAACTTGATGTGGTGCCCATCGTCAACGAAAACGACACCGTGTCCGTCGAACAGATTCGCTTTGGCGACAACGATACGCTTGCTGCTCTTGTCGCCTGCCTGATACAAGCCGATCTGTGTGTCATATTTTCAGATATCGAAGGCCTTTATACCGCTAATCCGCACACCAATCCTGAAGCCACTCTGATTCCCTTCATCGATTTTGTTTCGGAAGAAACGCTGGCCTCGGCAGGTGGTGCGCTTTCAAAAATAGGCAGCGGCGGCATGATAACGAAGATCAAAGCCGCGCGCGTGCTGATGGTGGCCGGCATTCCGCTTGTTATCTGTCACGGGCGCGCCCCCCATGTTTTGCAGCGCCTTGTGGCGGGGCAGTCGGTGGGAACGCGTTTTGCGGCCTACGAAAAGCCCCATGAAATTACGCCGAAGAAGCTTTGGATTGCCTTGGGCGATAGCGTCAAGGGGTCCATCGTCGTGGACGCGGGCGCGAAAACGGCTTTGACGGCGAAAGGGTCGTCCCTGCTGTGTGTGGGCGTTGTTGCCGTCGAAGGAGATTTTGAAACCGGCGATGTGATCGATATTAAAGATGCGGCAGGGCACATATTTGCCCGGGGTAAAGTGGGGGCATCAAGTGATGAAGTGAAGCTGGCGCGCGGCCTTTCGCAGGCCGAAGTGCAGGATAATCGTTTGCTTGCCCATATGGCACATAAATCGGTGGTTCATCGGGATGAATTGGTGGTGTTTGAATGAGTACGGTAACCGCAATAGCCCAGGCGGCCAAGCGCGCTTCCAAAACGCTTGCAACGACATCGGGCGCGGCGCGCGCGCAGGCATTGTGCGCCATGGCGCACGCTTTACGGGATCAAACGGCAGATATTCTGGCCTGCAATGCCCGCGACATGCAGGCGGCGCGCGAGGCGGCTACAAGCGAAGCGCTGCTTGATCGGCTGCTGCTGACCGAGGGGCGCATAGATGAAATGGCGCAGGCCCTAGAAACCCTGGCTGCGGCCGATGATCCGCTGGGGTGCGTGCAGCTTGACCGCAGGCTTGAAAATGGGCTGCACATCCAGCGCGTAAGCGTACCTTTGGGCTTGGTGGCCATGGTGTATGAAGCGCGCCCGAATGTGACGGCCGATGCGGCGGGCATCTGCATCAAAACAGGCAATGCTGTCGTGTTGCGCGGGGGCTCACTCGCGGCGCATTCTTGCGTGAAAATTGCCCAGGTGCTTCACGCGGCGGCAGTGGATGCCGGTATGCCCGAAAACTGCATTCGCATCATTGAAACCACCGATCGTGCCGCAACCGATGAACTGATGGGTTTGCATGGTGTAGTCGATGTGCTGGTGCCCCGCGGTGGTGCGGGACTTATCCGTCACTGCGTTGAAACCGCAAAGGTTCCCGTTATCGAAACGGGGGTGGGCAATTGCCACATCTACGTGCATGCCGCAGCAAACCTGGCGCAGGCCACAGCTATCGTGCTCAACGCAAAATGCCAGCGCCCCGGCGTGTGCAATGCGGCCGAATCGCTGCTGGTCGATGCTGCTATTGCCGCCGAAGCACTCGCGGACATTTTGCCCGCGCTGGCTGCGGCTGGCGTGGTTGTGCATGGCGATGCGGCCGTGCAGGCGGCGGGGTCTGCCTGCGGCGTGGACGTTATCGCGGCCACGCAAGCCGATTGGGCAACCGAGTATTTGGCGCCGGAAATAAGCGTGCACGTTGTTGAAAATCTTGAAGCGGCGCTGGCACATATAGATGCGTTTGGCACGGGGCATTCCGAAGCCATCATCACCGAAGATGCCGCTGCTGCCCAGCGCTTTTTAACAGCCGTTGATGCGGCGGCCGTGTATGTGAATGCGTCCACGCGTTTCACCGATGGTGCCCAGTTTGGCTTAGGTGCAGAAATCGGTATTTCAACCCAGAAACTTCATGCGCGTGGCCCGTTTGCTGCCGCAGCGCTCACCTCGTATAAATATGTGGTGCACGGCACAGGGCAGGTGCGTCCGTGATCCCCGTCTGTGAGCGCTTTGCCAAGCTGGGGGCTAGTGACCCCACTAAAACGTATCGTCTGGGCATTATGGGTGGCACCTTTGACCCTATCCACATTGGACATTTGGCCTGCGCCGAACAGGCGCGCGATACCTTTGACCTCGATGCCGTTATCTTTGTTCCTGCGGGCAATCCGGTGTTTAAGAAAAACCAGATAATTACCCCTGCGGCGCAGCGCCTGGAAATGTGCCGGCTGGCCGTGCGCAGCAATCCTGCCTTCGATGTGAGCGACATCGAAATCAGACGCCCGGGCGACACCTATACCGTCGACACGCTGCGCGAGGTGCGGGCGTATTATCCACCCAATGTTGAGCTTTACTTCATTACGGGCGCGGATGCTGTTTTCAGTATCGTGCGCTGGCGCGAAAGTGCGGCCATTGCTGGTCTGGCGCGCCTGATTGCCGTCACGCGGCCCGGTTATGCGCTTTCGCAAGAAAAGCGTGATTATCTTGCTCAAAACTCAGCGTTTTCGGTGACGTATGCCGAGGTGACCGCGCTTGCGCTTTCTTCGAGCGACATACGCCAACGGGTGCGCGAAAAGCGGTCGATTCGCTATCTTACCA
>JAVWGW010000029.1:0-14551 GCA_036640375.1 Raoultibacter sp.
CAGCGAAGGGCACGTGCCAGCGCTTCGGCGGAAAGGGCGCGCGGATTGTCGGGTGCGATAGCTATAAAAGCGCTGCCCAAAGGCATGATGGCTTCAAGCATTTCAGGATAATCTTTATCGGCGAGCACACCGATAATGAATACGGGACGCGCATCGGGAAAGCTTGCCCGCAAAGAATCCGCCAAGGCGCACGCACCCTGGGGATTGTGCCCACCATCGACGATAAAGGTCGGATCGCTTGCTACGATTTCAAAGCGTCCCGGCCACTGCGTGTGCGCCAAGCCAGCGCGCAGTGCCGCAGCAGAAATATCCCAACCCCGATTGCGCAACACCTCCACCGCTTCCACGGCAAGCACGGCATTGTAGGGCTGATAGCTGCCCATAAGCTGAATTTCCAGGTCAAGGTAGCTTTTGTAATTAAAACGGTAGCGGGGGTTTTCCTGCGTTGCCACCGATTGAATCACAAGCTGCGAAAAATCGGGGGTTCGCACAAGCGTTTCCTGCTGTGCGGCGCAGGCCTGTATAACTTGCCCCGCCGATTGTTCCTGTGGCCAAGAAACCACGGGCACGCCGCGTTTGATGATGCCGGCCTTTTCGCCCGCAATCGCGGCAAGCGTGGTGCCCAAATAAGCCGTGTGATCAAGCGCAATCGAAGCGATCACGCATACTTCGGGGGCATCAATCACATTGGTGGAATCAAGCCGGCCGCCCAAGCCCACTTCAAGCACCACGATGTCGCAACGCTGCTGCGCAAAGTGGAGCAGCGCCACGGCCGTCATCAGTTCAAATTCGGTGGGATGATCCGCCATCGTTTCGGCCGCTCGCTTGACGCTCAGGGTCACATCCACTAGATCGGCCGGGGAAATATTAGCGCCATCAATACGGATGCGCTCTTCAAAGGAAATGATATAGGGGCTGGTGAACAGCCCCGTTTTATAGCCTGCTTCCTGCAAAATCTGCGCCAAGAAGGCACAGGTCGATCCCTTGCCGTTCGTTCCCGCAACGTGCACGAAGCGCAGGGCTTGCTGGGGGTTTCCCAACAATTCCAGCAGCTCAGCTATGCGCTCAAGCCCCAAACGGGAATCCATCCAGCGCGGGCTGTTGATGTAGGCTACCGGATCAAATACAGCAGTGTCGCCACCGGCAAAAGACGGCACCGTCACAGCGCTTTCAGGTAATCCACGATGCCTGCGGCCGCACGCTTGCCCGCGCCCATCGCCAAAATCACCGTTGCGGCACCTATCACCACATCGCCACCCGCATACACGCCGGCAACAGAGGTGGCGCACGTGGCGTCATCGGCCACAATCAGGTTGCGCGCCGTGGTTTGCAGCCCCGGGGTAGTCGTTGCCACCAGCGGATTCGTTTTCGACCCCACGGCAATCACCAACATATCGATGTCGATGGTGAAGGCAGAATCGGGCACTTCGATAGGACGGCGGCGCCCACTGGCATCGGGCTCGCCCAATTCCATGCGCACGCATTCCAAGCCTGCAACCCAGCCTTCTTCGTTACCCCGTGCACGCACCGGATTGGTGAGCAGCTGAAACACGATGCCCTCTTGTTCGGCATGGTGAATCTCTTCGGCACGCGCAGGCATTTCTTCCCTGCTACGGCGATACACCACCGTCACTTCGGCGCCCAAACGCCGCGCCGTGCGGGCGGCATCCATGGCCACATTACCTCCGCCGACAACAACGCAATGCGTACCCGCATAAATCGGCGTTGCATAGGTGGGAAACTGGTAGGCCTTCATCAGGTTCACGCGCGTCAAAAGCTCACTGGCCACCATCGTACCGTTGAGGCCTTCGCCTTCGATGCCCAAGTAACTGGGCAAGCCCGCACCCGTTCCTACAAATACCGCGTCAAAGCCCTGTTCATCCTTCAATTCTTCAATGCTGAACAACTTGCCAATAAGCGCATTAAGCTTGAACTTCACGCCCATGCCTTCGATGGCCGCAACCTCGCGCGCCACCAAATCTTTCGGAAGGCGAAATTCAGGGATGCCGTAGGTAAGCACGCCGCCCACCTTGTGCAGCGCTTCAAATACCGTTACGGAAACACCGCGTTTTGCCAGTTCACCCGCGCAGGTAAGCGAAGCGGGGCCAGAACCGACCACCGCGACGCGCTTGCCCGCAAGCCCTGCCACAGCCGTCATGCTTTCATCTTCGGCCTGTACTGCCGCCAGTGCCTGGGCGGCTTGCTGCGGATGATCAAATGCCCAATCGGCCACAAAGCGCTCCAAATGACCGATGGCCACCGGTTCGCCGTTGTTGCCGCGCGTGCACACGCCTTCGCACTGATGTTCTTGCGGGCACACGCGACCGCAGATGGCGGGCAGTGTGTTCGTGTTTTTCACAATGGCATAGGCGCGCGCAAAGTTGCCTTCGCCCACTTCATGAATGAATTGCGGGATGGGAACGCCCACCGGACAGCCCGAAACGCAGGGTGCCTTGGGGCACTGGATGCAGCGCTTGGCTTCGTTTATGGCCTCTTGTTCGGTATAGCCGCACGACACTTCCTCAAAATTTGTGGCACGCAGCGCCGGGTCAAGTTCGGTCATGGGAGTTTTTACCTTCTGCATGTTCGCCTTCGCCATGATTATTCCCCCTTCCCTGCGTTGCACGCGCGCCCTTCGGCGGCCTGCTTTGCCTGCGCTTCAAACGCGCGATAGTGCACGCCGCGGCGCATGGCATCGTCAAAATCGACCAAGTGACCATCGAAATCGGGGCCATCGACGCAGGCGTGCAGATATTCGTCGCCCACCTTCACGCGACAGCCACCGCACATGCCGGTGCCGTCGATCATGAGCGGGTTCATGGAAACGAGCGTTTTTATGCCGTAAGGTTTCGTGGTGGCCGCAACAAATTTCATCATGATGACCGGGCCCACCGCCAGCACCAAATCATAGTTGGCACCTTCGTCGATGCGTGCCTGCAGCGCCTGGGTGACCAGGCCTTTGTTGCCGTTTGATCCATCGTCGGTCATGATGATCTGGCGCGTGGAATGCGCGGCGATTTCTTCTTCAAGCAGCACAAGATCGACGTTTCTGAAGCCCGTGATGACATCCACCTCGCACCCTTTTTCAAACAGCCACTTGGCCTGCGGGTACGCGATTGCCGTGCCCAAGCCGCCGCCGATAACACACGCGCGCTGCGCACCCGCAAGCGCGGTGGGATTGCCCAAGGGGCCCGCAAAATCCAGCAAGCTATCGCCCGCTTTCATCTGGGCAAGCTGCAGCGTGGTTGCACCTACCGCCTGAAAAATAAGGGTGATGGTACCCGCCTGCGGATCGCAATCGTTCATGGTTAAGGGGATGCGTTCGCCCACTTCGTCGATACGCAACATGATGAATTGTCCCGGCTGAATTTTCGCCGCAATTTCAGGAGCCGCGACGACCATGCGTGTCACTTCGGCATTGAGAGCTTGCACTTCGAGAATGGGATACACGAGTTTTGTCCTTTTCGCCTCAAGATGCCAGCAGCACCGTGGGGAATCTGCGGCGCTGCTGGGCACAAGATATATGCTGTTGCGCTATTTTATAGCATTGCCCAGTTCTGCCGCCCAAAGAGCGGGCAAGCGTGCCGAGATTCCTTTGAATGGACACCTTTTGCAAGGCTTTTTCTGTTGGCCGCAAGCTTTTCACCTAGCAAAGAAAGCTGCGTGGCCGAATTTAGGCGCCCAAGGAGTACCCGAAAATGCGGAAACACCTATAATCGAGGCTGGAATTATTTCCGGTGTTTTCGCAGAACATCGTCATATTTTTGCAAGACTTCGACCAAGAGCGTTCACCCCAAAACCAGCATCCAACACCCGGCGCTAGGAGATTGATATGGCAAAGCGTTATAGCATCGAGGATTCCCTTAAACCCTTGGCCGACACCGAAGATACCCCGCCGCCCACACCCTACGTGGCCGTTGTAAGCCCCGATGAATTTGAAAGCCGCATTGCGCCCACATTTGAGGCCTTCGTTGCTTTTGATGCCCTCAGCAAGACGACATCGTGCCACGTCGACGTGTTTGAAGCGGGATTTGTGGGAGCCTTCGCCTTGCCCGACAAAAACGACCTGCTTGGCACGCCGGCTACCTTCCGCTTTTTCATGGACAGCACACGCCTGATTTTTGTTGACGAAACCACCAGCTGCAGCGCCATTTTAGACAGACTGGTCGAAATCAAAAACCGCCGCAAACCTGCCCTTGCTCATATCCTTTTCGAGTTTATGGAGCATCTCATTAAAGACGATGCCGCCTACTTAGAAGCCTTCGAGGACAGGATGGAGGGCGACGAAGAGGGCATCCTTAATCAAACGGGCGCTATAAGCAACGCGCGCATTTTAGAAATTCGCCGCAAGATTTTACGGCTTGACTATTACTACCAGCAGTTGGCCGATATGGGCACCACCCTTGAAGAAAACGAGAATGGGCTGATTGAAGCGGGCGATCGCCATCTGTTCGCGCTGTTTGCCCGCCGCGCTGACCGGCTGTTCGACCGCACGGGCACCATCAAAGAATACAGCCTTCAGCTGCACGAACTCTACCAAACGCAAATCAATATCCGCCAGAACAAGACGATTCAGTGGCTTACGGTGATAACGACCATCTTTGTGCCGCTTACACTGATAACCAGCTGGTATGGCATGAATTTTGAAAATATGCCCGAACTGCACCGACCGGAAGCCTACTTCGTCATTATTGGCATCTGCCTGGTGCTTGTGTGCGTCGAGCTCATTTATTTCAAGCGGAAAAAGTGGCTCTAAGTGCGGCGGCGCGTAAGTGCACCAGAGGATGCTAGCGCGCTGCGAACTAGTCCCACGCTTCGGCGACCAGGTCAGATTCTTTCAGCAGTGCACCAAGCGTGCGAAAATCAGCTTCCAGGGCATCGCGCTTGCTGCGATCGTATATGGCTGCCGCAGGATGAAAGATGGGAAACACCTTAAACTTACCCGCCTGATAAAGCTTGCCGTGCAAGCCGGTGATGCCGCGATCGGTTTTCAAGATAAACTTCGTTGAAAAGTTGCCCAGCGTTACGATAATGTCGGGGTCGATGGTGCGCGTCTGTTCGCGCAAGAAGGGTGCGCACATCTCTATTTCTTCGGGCAAGGGATTGCGATTGGCGGGCGGGCGGCATTTAAGCACGTTGGCGATAAAGATATCTTCGCGCACCAGCCCTGCGTATTCCAGCAGTTCATTGAGGTATTTGCCCGCAGCACCCACAAAGGGCTCGCCCTGCAAATCTTCGTTTTTGCCGGGAGCCTCCCCGATAATCATCACGCGGGCATCGGGATTTCCCACACCAAATACAACCTGCGTGCGCCCCTGCGCAAGCGCACACTTCTGGCAAGCTTGCACCTGTGCGCGCATTTCTTCAAGGGGAATATGTGGCTTCGTCATCAGCGACCAGCCTCCTATATATAGATGCGGGGCATCCGCTGGGCGAACCCGACCGTGATTTCGTGGGGGATTGTGCCAGCTGCCACCGCCATATCATCGATGGACAGCGCTGCACCCTCTTGGGCACCAATAAGAACCACCTGGTCGCCAATTTGAGGATTGAGGCGTTTTTTTGTACCGTAGGCGCGCAGATCAACTTCAAACATACACTGATCCATGCAGATGTTGCCCACCTGAGGGCAACGCTGGCCGTCCAGCAGCATTGAAGTGCGGCCGGAAAGCGCGCGGCGCAAGCCATCGGCATAGCCCACGGGGACCGTGCAAATTTTTACCGATCCAGGGCTGCGGTAATTCAGGCCATAGCTGACCCCTTCACTCATGGGCACCGTGCGCACATCGGTAATGCGCGCATGCACGCTCATGACCGGGCGCAAATCGATAAGCCGTCGCGTTTCTGGGCAGGGTTGAAAGCCATAAAGGGCAATGCCCAGCCGCACCATATCGAAATTCGTATCGGGATAGCGCAGCAGCGCCGCAGAATTATCACAATGCACCAGCCCCGAATTGACTCCCGCCGCATTCATGGCACTGAGCGCTTCCACAAAGCGCTTGGCCTGCACGTGGAAATCGAGCGTTTCAACGCAATCCGCCGTGGCGAAGTGAGTGAAGGTGCCCACCAAATCAAGCGCCCGATGAAAACTGACCTGCATGATAAATTCCATCACTTCATCAAAACGCACGCCAATGCGGTTCATGCCCGTGTTGATGGCCAGGTGATAGGGCGCGCGCATACCGTGAGCATCGGCGATTTCCCCATAGGCGATGGCAAATTCGGGCGTATAGATGGAAGGCATGATGCGGTAGTGAAGCAACAGGGGGATCGCTGCCGCAGGCGGTTCCGACAACACTAAAATAGCCGAACCAACATTGGCTTTGCGCAGTTCAATACCCTCGTTTACCGTGGCAACACCCAGATATTCCGCACCGGAATTAAGCGCAGCCTTGGCACAGCGCACCGCCCCGTGCCCGTAGGCATCGGCCTTCACCACCGCCATCAACTTGCAGCCCGGCGCCAAACGACGCTTCACTTCCATCGTGTTGTGGCGCAAGGCGGCCGTGTCTATTTCAACCCACGCCCAACGCCTATCGCCCTGTGGCGTTTCGTCGAGAGCTGCCTCATCAAATTCCTTCGCATCGGCTACCACGCGCGCCGCCGTTGCCCGCGAGTATTGAAAGTTGTTCGTCTGGGAAAACCCGGTGAAACCGTTTGGAATATCGCTCACTATCGTGCCTTTCTTTTTGCGAGACACCCAGTATAGCATTTCCCCCTAAAACGAAAGCTGCCCCAACATGTCCAGCAAATCTTGGCGCTTGTGGATGTTGAGTTTCGCATAAATGTGCTTGGAATGCGTGCGCACCGTGTTTTCTGAAATAAACAGGCGCTCAGCAATAGCCGCCATACTGTTTCCCCGCGCAATCAATTCCATCACTTCGGTTTCCCGCGAAGAAAGGCCGTGCAAATCTTTGAGCGCGAAGCATTGTTTAGAAATGCGATCGCGGATAATACCGTAATCCCGTGAAGTCGAAGGGCGATTGCGCCGCGCTTTTCGCTTGCCCTTATCAACGCCCATCGGTGCCGCGTCGCAAACCTCCACCCCCTCATCAGGCTGCTCCCGTTGCCGAACGTGCGCTTCTAAGGGAAGAAACTCGATGGGGTCAACTTCGCTTGAAGACAAGGGGGAAAGCTGCTTAAAAAGCGTACCGCTTGCCACAAAAAGCGTCAGACCCAGCACGTAGCCAGAAACCGTAGTGATAAGCGCTAGCTGGTCAAAACCCATAAAGTCAATGGATTCAGAAAGCCATCCCAATAGAAAACCCAAGCTTTGCATAAGATACACGATCATCCCAAAAAAGGCGTAGATGAACACGGGGTTGATGCCGCGATCACGCGAAATCTGTGCGCATTGCATCATCATAAGCATCAGCACAAGAGAAAATATCATATAGGTAACAGCCGCAAATATATTAAGATAGCCAGATCCCAGAAAGGGCAGCAACAAAAAACCGGTTACCAGCACCGGATATGCCACCCGAAACACCGATGCCAGACTGAACCGGAAGCTGATACGAAACCACAGCACCAGCAACACAACCGCCGAAATAAGCGCACCCAACATGGAAGAAACATTGACTACCATGCTGATTTCTTCGTGAAGCAGGGCAATTCCCCGAATAACGCCGCTGGCAAAGGCAAGGGATCCCACGCACAAAGCAGCACGCCAATAGTTTTTCAACACGCGCCGATAGATGCGGGGATGCTGGCGAGGGACGTCTTCAAACATCGGCTGATCGGTTTTCATTTCGCGCACGCTCAGTGCAACACACAAGCCGCACAGGGGCACAAACACCAGCGGAATCAGGTAAGCGGTCAGCGCAATTGGAACAAGATACAAGGCAAAATAGCTCAGCGGGGCAAGTGCCGTGCCTACGATAAGGCGCAAGTTCCCCCGTTCGGAAGGAAGCGAAGCAAAGTATCGCTGCCATAGCATGAACATACCCGCGCACCCGATACCCAGCAAAACGCCCCCGCCGGCCACCAAAAGCAGGGTAAAATCAACAAGGTACATGGCACCGATTAAACAGGCAGAACCGAAAAAAACAAGCAGCGCCGAAAGGGAAACCATCATGCGGCGAGCTTCGCGCGGGAAGAAATATGACCCAAAGGCGCTTGCGCAAAAGGCTCCCCAAAACGAAAGTGCCTGAGCCAAAAAGAAAGTCAAGGTAACTTCCGCCGTCTGAAATTCCACCGGAAGAAAGGGAAATATTCCGCCCCACAAAGAGGTGGCGTTAACCGTGAGGAAGAAGGCGTAGCCCCAGCTTGAAACATGCGGCTTTAAAACAGATGACTCCATACACCCCCTCGCTTCCTGCTGGCTTGCCCTGCGCATGCCTTCCATAGTATCAGTTTGCCCCGCGCATCTAAAAATTTTGAAGAGGTGCGCTAAAAATCTTTCACAAGCATTGGCCTGGGCACGCTGGTTGACGGTGCTTGTTGGCAGGGTTTTGTGGCCTTTGGGTGTTTGGGGGTGGAATCGGGCGGGCGCTCTTGCTACAATAAGGGCAATCAGCGGCACCCGTGATTTTAAACAGGGTGGGTGACGCAGACTTTCTGAACCGCTAGAGTTACCGCTCTAGCGGTCTTTTTTATTCTTCGTCATCCTTTTCAGGACAAACTCAAAAACATCGAGCAGAAAAGCTAAGATCGAGCAGCTTGCTGCAAGCGCCATGAGAATTTCCATAGGGATCACCTCCTTTCGGAGCGTCACCCGTGGATACCGCTGATTGCTCGTCTATTCTAGCGCACTTAAAGCTGCGGCACGCTGGTCGCTGGAAGGTTTGGCTTAACAAAAACCTTGGCACGGGCTGTACTAATGCTTAAGTCACATAAGCCGTGTGATTGCACGAGCCATCGTTTAAGATAGATTTATGACAGGGATTAATCAATGAGGAGGGAATCTATGGATAACGAAAACAAGACCACCCTATCGCGACGCACCTTTGTCAAGACGAGCTTGGCGGGGCTTGCGCTCACCGGAGGGCTGGCAGGTTCTGCCACGCTATTCGGCTGCACACCAAGCGGGAAAAAAGGAGGCGCAACGCCAAGCGCACCTACCGACACGGTTACCTGGAGCCAATGCGTGGTCAACTGCGGTGGTGCCTGCGCTCTTCGTTGGCATACACAAGATGGCAAAATTACCTATACCGAAACTGATAATGTTGGCGATGCTGCTGGGCTCCAAGCTCGTGCGTGCTTGCGCGGCCGTAGCCTGCGCCGCTGGATCAATTCGCCCGACCGCCTCATGTACCCTATGAAGCGTGTCGGTAAACGCGGCGAAGGGAAGTTCGAACAAATCAGCTGGGATGAAGCGTATACGACTATCGCCGACAAGCTAAAGCACACCATTGATACTTACGGCAACGAGGCCATCTTCTCTAACTATGGTAGCGGTGTCAGCTCAACAACAAGTCGTCTTTTCCCCCGGCTTATGAATCTTATGGGCGGAATGCTCATCTCATATTCCGACTATTCCACCAACATGATGCAAGCGGGCATGCCCTATACCTACGGAAAGAAATGTACACCCTACGACAGCGTGTATGCATCATCCATGAGTGAGGCGGCCAACTCAGATTTAATCATCCTTTTCGGAAACAGCCCCGCAGACACCCGCATGGGTGGTGCCAATATTGTCTACGACTTCGCACAGGTACGCGAAGGCGGCGCAAAAATCGTCAACATTGATTACCGCCTTAACGAAACCAGCTCGGGCCATCCCGAAGAATGGCTTCCCATCCGTACCGGCACCGACGCGGCTCTTGTCAACGCCCTAGCCCATGAGCTGATTGCCAACAATAAGGTTAATCTTGATTTTTTGCATACCTACTGCGTAGGCTACGATGAGGAAACCTTGCCGGCCTCTGCGCAGGGACAAGGTAAGTCCTACAAAGATTACATCATGGGCACCGGTTACGATAAGGTGGAAAAAACTCCTGAGTGGGCTGCTCCTATCACTCAAATTCCTGCAGATAAAATTCGTGATTTGGCTACGGCTATCGGCGCATCAAAGGCTCTCTTCGTTGCACAAGGATGGGGATCACAGCGCCACAGCAATGGCGAAAACACCGCACGAGCCATCTGCATGATTCCCATTCTTACCGGAATGATAGGCAAGCCGGGAACGAACACCGGCATGCGCGAAGCCGAACCAAGCGGTATCATCGGCGGCATCCCCAAGGGTAAAAACCCCGTGACAACTGCCATCAACTGCTATCAATGGCTCAACGCCGTCGACCACGGCGAAACGATGACCGCGGCCAAAGATGGGGTACGCGGTGTCGATAAGCTGACCTGCGGGATTAAATTCCTCTGGAACTATGCCGGCAACACCATTTCTAACCAACATTCAGAAATCAACAAAGTCTACGATGTTCTTCAAGATGAAACCAAGTGCGAGTTCATTGTTGTTCTTGATACTGTTTTGACCGATTCTGCCAAATATGCCGACATTCTGCTCCCCGATGCCATGCGTGCAGAACAAATGCATATGGCTGGCAACGGCTACGCTGAATTTTACGATGGTATCGTCGTCGGGCAACCCGCGCAAGCTGCCCCCGGAGAAGCCACTAAGGAATACGATATTGTTTCTGGTATAGCGGACAAGCTGGGGTGCAAAGATGCCTTCACCGAAGGTAAAACCCAAGAACAATGGATTGAAGAACTCTATAATAAAGCTGCCGAAAAAGAAAGTGACCTGCCCAAGTGGGATGAAATGGTAAAACAAGGGCATTTCAAAAGAGCTCTCAAACCCGTTATCGGCTTGAAAGATTTCGTGGACGATCCCGCAGGAAAGCCCCTTGAAACTCCCTCGGGTAAAATTGAAATATATTCCGAAAGCCTGGCAGAGGCCGCAGCAAAAATGGAACTTTCACCAGGCGATGTAGTGACCCCGATACCTGTATTTGACCCCGGATTCCAAGGCTATGGCAGCACAAGCGAAGAGTACCCCCTCTATGGTTCGGGCTTCCATTATAAGAGCCGCACCCACTCTTCCTTTGGTGGCGTTGCAGAACTCAACCAAGCCTGCCGTCAACAAATTTGGATTAACACAGCTGATGCCGAAAGCCGCAAAATAGCCAATGGCGACCTGTGCGCCGTAAAAAGCCCCGTCGGCGAAATAACCATTGAAGCAAAGGTTACCCCGCGTATTATCCCGGGAACCGTTGGTATCCCGCAGGGTGCCTGGCACAACGCAAATATGACGGGCGACCGCGTTGATAAGGGCGGTTGCATTAACACACTGACTACGTACCATCCTTCGCCTTTGGCAAAAGGTAACGGAGTCCATTCCATCATCGTCCAAGTGACGAAAGCCTAAGGGAAGGGTGACATTATGACTCAGTATGGATTCTACTTCGACAGCTCTCGCTGCACCGGATGCAAAACCTGCGAAATGGCCTGCAAGGATTACAAGGATCTTTCGCAAACTATCGCATTTCGCAAAGTTTACGACTACGAGGGGGGCACCTGGAAAGCCGGCGCAGATGGTGCCTATACCACCGATTGCTACGCTTATCACGTATCTCTCGCCTGCAACCACTGCGCTATACCAAAGTGCCTGGGCGCATGCCCGCAGGGCGCTATTGAAAAAAGCAAAGACACCGGCATTGTGACCATTAATGGAGAAAAATGTATCGGGGCGGGAGTGTGCGTGGAGGCCTGTCCCTACGATGTACCCATCCTCGATCCCGACAAAAAACGTGCCGTGAAATGCGACCTCTGTAAGGATCGTGTTGCGGGAGGAGGGCAACCAATCTGCGTGGAAGCCTGTCCCTTGCGTGCCCTTGAATTTGGCGACATCGAAGAATTGAAAAAGAAGTATGGCGAGACTGCCGCTATTGCCCCGATGCCCACCGCCGACATAACCACGCCCAGCATCGTCATCAAGCCCTGTCCTGCTGCAAAACAACCGGGCGATGCAACAGGAGCTATCATGAATGAAAAAGAAGTGACCGGAGTAGCCATCTAGCACCGGTGCAATCTCCTGCATTTTATTACGGCATCGCTTTTTCTCAAAGGCGATGCCGTAACCATTCCCCATCACAGACCCGTTCCCGCTATACTGATTAAATGGCAACAAGATAGCTGTTGTGCGTTATCCATGCGAACGAGACATCCGTGTCCGTATGAAGAATCGGAGCGCTTTTCTATGCAGTACGGTTTTTTCTTCGATAATACACGCTGTACAGGCTGCAAAACCTGTGAAATGGCGTGTAAGGATTACAAAGACCTCGATGCCGAGCTTACCTATCGACGCGTCATCGATTACGAGGGTGGTTCGTGCCTTGAGCATCCCGATGGCACCGTTACCCAGGACTGCTTTTCCTACCATATCTCACTTTCCTGCAATCACTGCAACGCGCCCGAATGCATTCACGTCTGCCCCACCGGTGCCATGCACAAAGACGAACGCGGTTTGGTGTGGCCCGACGTAAGCAAATGTATCGGCTGCGGCTACTGCACGATGGCGTGCCCTTACCATGCACCGCGCATCAATCAGAAAATTAAGAAAAGCAGCAAATGTGATGGATGCACTGATCGCGTTTTGGCTGGCAAAAACCCCATCTGCGTCGAAGCCTGCCCCTTGCGCGCCCTTGACTTTAACACGGTAGAAGCTCTTGAGCAAAAGTATCCGGGCTGCACTTCGAGCATCCTTCCCTTGGCCGACGAATCACACACTCGCCCCAATCTGCTTATCAAACCCTCCCCCGCAGCCTTACGCGCGCAAGAAACTGGTGGCGGGCACATCGCCAACTACAAGGAGATTTGATATGGAAAGCGGATTCGACGCACTTTCCCTTTCGCTGTTTACCGCGCTTGCTCCTGCGGGAGTAGTCGGATTTATTGTCGTCGCCTTTATTGTGCTTACCATGAAGCCTACCGAATCTACGGCATGCCGGCTCAACCGCTATCTTGCAATTCCTTTTTCCTGCGTACTTATCGGATTCATCGCTTCGGCGACCCATTTGGGCACCCCAGCAAACGCCCTACATGTTTTTTCTGGCATCGGGCGCTCTCCTCTTTCAAACGAGGTTTTTGCTGCCCTGTGTTTTTTGGTAGCAGGAGGCTCCTATTGGATGGTGTCGTTCAAAGAAAACTTCCCCGCCGCGCTTGCTAAGCTTTGGCTGGGCGCTGCCTGCATCGCCGGTGTTATTTTTATTGCCGCAACTTCGGTAGCTTATGCAGTATTCACGGTTCCCACCTGGGACACCGCTTTCGTTCCTGCAAACCTCATCTTCTCGGGACTTCTTGCAGGGCCGCTGCTGGGGCTGTTCACCTATACCCTTGCGGGCTACGATGCCCGCCGCTATACCCTTGTTTTACTCGCAGGCGCCACGATTGCGCTGGTCGCGGGATCGGTTTGCCTTTTTGCGCAAAACGCCGATCTTGCACACATAGCCAATAACGAAATTGTGGCGGCAACGAAAGTCCCCCACTACCTTGAACTTATCGGGGCTCACGTTGTCCTGGGGTGCCTGGGCATTTTTTGCGCGGGAACCTCCTTGAAGGGGCAGCTTTCAAAAAAGCACGTACTTTTTCTGCGCGGTGTTGCCAGCCTTTTGCTGCTTGCAGCCGTCTTTCTTACACGCATCGCCTTTTACCACATGCACATGACCGTCGGCTTCTAGCGGTCTACGCAAATACTATCTTTTCAATGTATTTGCGTGTATTATAGGCGCTATGAAACAAGCTGATGCCTTAAAAGAGTTGGCCTACTGGGACAAGCAGGGTCGTTACGTATTCCGCAAGAGCGATTTAAGTATCGTGTTTGATGAATACGGGCGCACGCTTGACCAAACACTGGTGCGCCTCACCAAAAACGGCATGCTTGAGCGGGTTGCAC
Source organism: Raoultibacter sp. (assembly GCA_036640375.1). Classification (GTDB taxonomy): domain Bacteria; phylum Actinomycetota; class Coriobacteriia; order Coriobacteriales; family Eggerthellaceae; genus JAVWGW01. Next base: position 13,853 of record JAVWGW010000029.1, read on the forward strand.
GCGGCGTCTATGTGTTTGCAATGAGCAGGCATATTGGCTCTGCCACTATTGAACACATCGCTCGCAACTTACGGCGGGGGGAACTCACCTACGAAACCCTCGAAAGCGCCCTTTCCGAATATGGCGTCATTTCGCAAATCCCTATCGACCGCCTTACGCTCATGACTACCGGTAGAAGCGGGGAGTACAAAACACCTTATGGAGTTATCGAATTTACCCACACGAAAGCGCCTATCAACACCATTGCGGAAAACGTGATCGAACGCGAAAACCACGCCATTCCTATCGCAAACAAATACTACGCCTACACAAATCTACAATCCGTCGGGCGCAGCCTTGACTTGATAGATCAGGAGGAATTAAATGACCCAGCTTGATTTCACCACATACGCGCAGCAACTTGCCCAGCGCAATGGCAGGCAAACAATGCTTCCCGTTATCGAAAAAGAATTGCTTCACTATGAAATCTTACGAGCAGCGCAAGAAGCCGACCTGCTGTCGACCCTTGTTTTCCAGGGGGGAACCTGCCTGCGGCTGTGCTATGGGGCAAGCCGCTACAGTGAAGACCTGGATTTTGCGGGAGGAACCAACTTTGACGTCGCACAGTTGGAACATCTAAAAACATGCATCGAGCGTGCGCTTCCTGAAAAGTATCTTGTAAAAACAACGGTGAAGGAACCAAACGACAGCGGGACCTTT
>JAVWGW010000030.1:0-14326 GCA_036640375.1 Raoultibacter sp.
AAAACGCACACGAAGGAAAGCACGGTGGCGCGCCCCACATCTTTGGCAAACTTGGCGCGCCCAGAAACTACGATGGCACCTTCGATGCCGGTGAACACCCACACCAGGGCGATCATCGTCGATATAACCTGCGTGCCAAAATCAGGTCCGCCGACTTCCCCCCAAAAATTGCTCATGAAGATAGAGAAATCGAACTTCTGGAATAAAATGATGGTGATAACAAACAGCGCAAGCGGAATCAGCTTGGCGATGGTGACGATGGAATTGATGCCGGCTGCATCTTTCACGCCGCGTGCCACCAGCATGACGATTGCCCAGATGAATAGCGAAGCGCATACGGCAGAAATCAGATTGCTGCCGCTTTCAAAGACGGGGAAGAAGTACCCCATGGCCGAAAACAGCATGATGGCAAAAGATACGTTGGAAAGGCAGGCCGAAATCCAATAACCCCAGGCCGAATTGAACCCGACGAAATCGCCGAACCCGGCCGAAGCATACGCGTAGATGCCGCCGGTCAAATCGGGGCGCAGTTGGCTTAGGCCGTTGAAGCACATCATAAGGGTGAATACCCCGGCAAAGCAGATTGCCCAACTGACTAAAACGGCACCCGTGCTCGCACCTCCAGCGGCCATGTCTCCGGCAAGTGCGAAGATGCCGCCGCAGATGCTTGCAGTGATAACCATCGTGGTCAGCCTGAAAAGCCCGAGCCCGTTGGGATCGATGATAGCTTCTGATTGCGTGGAACTCTTTTTGAGCGCAGTCATCTAAGTCCTCCTATCGTGAGGGTTGTAGGTAGGTAAATAAGAAAACCCGCGAACGCTTGTTGTCGGTCGCGGGTTTGTCGATGGGAAGGGGTAAGGTCCTAGAAACGCAGGCTTAAGCAGGAAAGGCCGCCATCAAGCTTGCGATACTCAGAGGTATCGACGCACAGCGTTTTGCAGCCGGCAGCTTGGATGCGCTCAAGCACGACAGGGTAGCCTTCGGGCACGATAACGGTGTCGTTTACCCAGATGCAGTTGGCAGCGTAGGATTCATCTTCCGGAATTTCGATGCGATTGAACTGCTCGAAATCGGGCTTGGTCACAAATTCGCCGGCAACAAGCATGTTGTTGTTTTCGATGTAGTTGACGCCGGTCTTCAAGTGCAGCACGAATTCCAGCGGCACTTCGGAACCGGTAAGGCCCCAGCCTTCGAGGATTTCGATGAACTGGCGGATGCCTTCTTCGTTGGTGCGGGCAGAACGACCAGCGTAGAAGTGGTCGCCGACCATCATAACGTCGCCGCCATCAAGGGTACCCGGGGAAACGATGTGCTTGATTTTGTCGTCAGGGAAAAACGTGCGGATGGTGGGTTCCATTTCCTTGGATTCGCCGTTGCGTGATGCGGCGCCGGGGTTGTCAACAATGGCACCCATGCGGGTGATAACGGCGGTATCTTCCACGAAGCAGGAATCGGGATAGGCTTCCAAAGCGGGGAGAACGGTTACTTCAACGCCGCACTGTTTCAGGGCTGCGATGTAGGCATCGTGCTGCTTGAGCGCGTTTTCGTAGTCGGGTGCGCCCAGTTCAGGGGCGGAAGTGATGCCTTCGACAATAGATTTTGCCGGGCGACGAACGATAACGTTGGTGAACTTGGTCATAGCTGGTTCTCCTTTGTTGTAGGTGAGTTCTCTCCAGGACTCGTTGTGGCTCATATTGTATACTGTATATTGTATACAATCAAGAGAAATTTAGGGAAATTTTGAAATAAAGTGACCGTATGCGCTGCGATGTGGCCAAATAGCCGAATAAAATCTGACGTATCGGGGAAAATTGTATACAATGTTCAAATGAATACAGCAGCGAGAGAAGGCAAGCTATGGATCAGTATCGTTCCTTGAAAGACCATGTGTATGACCACATTGCCCAGGCAATCGATAGCGGCAGGCTTTCTGGCGACGACAAGCTAAGCGAACAGCAAATTTGCGATGCCCTCAACGTCAGTCGCACGCCGGTGCGCGAAGCCCTTATACAGCTAGCAAGCGACGGTTACTTAGAAAACCTTCCGCGCAAAGGCTTTCACGTTAAGGCCATGAACGAGGAAAGCGCGCGTGAAATTGTCGAAATCATCGGCCCGCTTGATGGGCGAGCGGCGCTTTTGGCCTGCCCGCGCATGGATGAAGACGATCGCGCACAGCTGCAATTTCTGCATGAATCGATGCAGCTGGCTATCGCCAAGGGTATGCTGAAAAAGTACGACGATTTGCAGCACGAATTTCACGATTATTACGTGCAGCGCTGCGGCAACGAAAAGTTGATAGGCTATGTGCGCCAGCTGAATCGCTACTTTATGAAGCGCGAATACGCGCACGTGGATCACGACAAGCAAATTACCTTGCTGCAACAGGCCAACGACGAACACGCCGAAATCGTGCGCCTGTTTTTGGCGGGGGATGCCACAGGGCTGCAGCGCTATGTGCGCGATGTGCATTGGAGCATCGATAATGCGCCGTTTCTTGTGTGGTAAACATGCAGGTTTGGTGATTTTGGCGGCATTTCCCCTCTTCGCCGACGCTCGTGCCTTTCTGCGGTAAACCGCAGATGAACGGTGTCTTTATTGGCAAGGAAGCGTTAGAATCTGTGCGAACACAATTCGATGAAGGAGGAACCATGGCAGATGAAGTATCCCGCGCAATTGGCAACACGCAGCTTTTGAAATTGGAAAAGTTCTCGAAGGCTGTGGGCGCCTGCGTCTATGCAAAATATGAGGCCGCTAATCCGGGTGCATCCATCAAGGACCGCGCGGCGAAATCGATGATCGATCGCGCCGAAGCGGCGGGCATAATTTCGCCCGAAAACAGCGTGCTTATTGAACCTACCAGCGGCAACACGGGCATCGCCATCGCCATGATCGGTGCGGCGCGCGGCTATCGCGTCGTGTTGGCCATGCCCGAATCCATGAGCCGCGAACGTCGTGCGCTTTTGGCGGCTTACGGCGCGCAGTTGGTGCTGACGCCCGCCGCCCAGGGCATGGCCGGGGCGGTGGCGCGCGCCGAAGAGCTTGCAGCGCAAACGCCGGGCGGCTGGATCGTGGGGCAGTTTACCAATGCCGATAATCCGCTTGCCCACCAACAGCACACGGCGCCCGAAATCGAGGCGGCGCTGGGTAGCGCGCCCGATTACCTGATCACCGGCGTGGGCACCGGAGGCACCATTACGGGATGCGCCCACTATTTTGCCGAGCGCGGCGCCTCCACGCAGTGCTTCGCGGTCGAACCGGCCGATAGCCCCATCATTTCCCAAACGCTTGCCGGTGCCCCTTTAACCCCTGGTCCCCATGGCATTCAGGGTATCGGCGCCAACTTTATTCCGGTCATACTCGATGTGGAAGCCTTGGCCGGCGCCCTGCCCGTTGCAACCGCCGATGCGCTTGAACAAGCGCGTGCGCTGGCAACAACGGAAGGCCTGCTTGTGGGCATTTCGACGGGCGCCAACCTTGCGGCCATCCGCCGCTTTGTGGGCGAACACCCCGAAGCGCGCGGCACAAACATTGTAACGATGCTGGTCGATACGGGTGAGCGCTATATTTCCACGCCTCTTTTCGAGGGGATTGCCTGATGGAAGATATGACGGCCCGCATCGGGCGCACTATTACGCAACGCAAGCTTGCCACCCCTGATTCGGCGGTGCTGCTGATGGTTTCGGGCGGATCGGATTCGGTGGCCTTGGCCTATATAGCCGCCGATCTGGCCAAAGCCGGGGCCTTGGGCGATCTGGCCATGCTGCACGTGAATCACCAGTTGCGCGGCCAGGCTTCTGAAGATGACCAGGCCTTCGTGCAAAACATTGCCGAGCTGCTGCAGATACCGCTGTATATGTGCGAAATCGACATCGCGGCCGAAGCGCAGCGTTCGGGTGGCAACGTGGAAGCCATCGCGCGCCACGAACGCTACCTGGCGGCCAACGAAGCGCTGGAAAGTTTTTGCCTGCACGCGGGGGTGCCCCTTGCCGAAGGGCGGATATGCACCGCGCACACGCAAGATGATCGTGTGGAAAACTTCTACATGCGTTCGATCGTGGGCACGGGGCCGGGCGGTTTTCGCTCGATGCTTTACGCCAACGGGCCGGTGGTGCGCCCCTGCCTTGATGCCAGCAAGGAAGATTTGCGCACTTCGATAAGCCAGCGCGTCGAAGCGGGGCTGCCCGTTGCCTATGACGGTATTGGCAACCTGTGGCGCGAAGATGCCACCAATGCCCACACCGATCGCTTTCGCGCTTTTGTGCGCCACGAAATCGTGCCGCTGGCTGCCAAGCGCAACCCCCAGCTGCTTGAAACGCTGTGTCGCACCATGAACCTTATCGCCGATGAAGATGATATGTTGGATGCTCAGGCCGCCACGCTGCAAGATGAGTGTGTGGCCTGGGCGGACGGGTCCGAACAGCGCATCGATTACGGCGCGGGATGCGTGCTTGCCCCCGCGTTGGGGCAGGCGGCGCTGCCGCTGCAACGCCGCGTTGTCGTCGCCGTGCTGCAGCGTATGCTGGGGCTTGATGCGCGCATTGAAACCGCTTCGGTCGATGCGGTGTGCGCCGGGTTTGTCCAGGGCGCGCCGCTGGGCGGCTACACGAACAACATCCAGGGCGACCTGGCCATTTCGGCTAACAAAAACGGGGTGCGCCTTGAACCGATGGCCGCGTATCGCGCGCGCCGCAAAGGGGTTGCACCCCTCGAACAAGAAGAGGGCAGTGCCCGTGAATAGTGATGTGAACAGCGATCTTGCGCAGCCCGAGCAGCCCGCGCAGCCCGAGCAGCCCGCGATGCCCGCAATCGATGTGATTTTGGCATCGGGCTCGCCCCGCCGCGCTCAACTGCTGCGCGACGCGCAGATCGCGTTTTCTGTGCGCACATCTGAAGTGGACGAATCGCTTGAACCCGATTTGGCCGCGCAGCCCGAAGAAGCGGTCAAAAAGTTGGCCGAACGCAAGGCGGGCGCCATCGTGCAGCAGCTTATCGACGAAGTGTCGGCGCAGGCCTACAGCGGATTTGCGGCGGTGATCGGGGCAGATACGATGGTGGTAAAAGATGGCGTCATCTTCGGCAAGCCCCATAGCTTATCCGATGCAACAGGCATGTTGCGCAAGCTTTCGGGTGCCACCCACGAAGTTATGACCGCGGTTTCGGTGTGGTATGTGGGTGCCCCCAACGTCGAAGACGTCACCTGTGGCTTTCGCACCTTTGTTGAAAAAACCCAGGTAACTTTCAAGCCGCTGACCGATGCTCAAATTGCCGATTACCTTGCCTGTGGCGAATCTTTCGACAAAGCGGGTGCCTACGCCATTCAAGGCGAAGGCGGCAAGCTGGTTTCGGCCATCCAAGGCGATTTCGACAACGTGGTGGGGCTGCCCGTGGGGCGCCTGCTAGAAAGCTTCCCCGAACTGCGCGGGTGAAGTCCGGCGCGCTCTTCATGATAAAATCATGGGCAAGCACACGCGCGTTACCGTATTGTTTATGGAGACGCGCTAGCTAATGCTACACTTACGGCTAAAGTAAAACACGCGAAAAGAGGCATGTGTGGGCATCAAGCAGCACGATGACATAGATAGAATCCTGTTTACAGAAGAACAGCTGCATCAACGCGTCAAGGAAATGGGCGCGCAAATCACGGCAGATTACGCGGGGGAAAGCCTGCTGGTTATTTCGGTATTGCGCGGCGCCGCCATTTTTATGGCCGATTTGGTGCGTGAAATAGAGCTGCCGCTGGAAATGGATTACATGGCTATTTCTTCTTATGGCAACGGCGCGAAAAGCTCGGGCGTCGTGCGCATTATGAAAGATACCACCACATCCATTGAAAACCGGCACGTGCTTATCGCCGAAGATATTTTGGATAGCGGGCTCACTTTGAAATACCTGCTGAAAAATCTCTCTTCGCGCAATCCGGCATCGATCAACGTCGCCACGCTTTTGCGCAAGAAAACGCTGCAGCAGGCAAAGATTGATTGCGGCTATGTCGGCTTTGAATGTCCCGATGAATTTATCGTTGGTTACGGGCTCGATTTTGCGGAACGCTATCGCAACCTGCCCTTTATCGGCGTGCTGAAACCTGAACTTTACTAACAAAGACAAGCCAACACCAACCCGCCCCAAAGCGGGCAGGCGTATACCGGCAAAGGAAGTATAACAAGCGTATGGCAAACAAAAAGCAAATACAACCCAACCCGCGCACGACGATAATCTCGCTGGTCTGTTTTCTGCTGATAGCCTTTTTCTTGGGCAGCCAGCTTATGAACATGATGGGCAACGATACCGCCAAAAAAACCGATGCGCTTATCACGTCTGAATTTGTGCAGGCGGTCAATCAAGACCGCGTAACGAAGGTAGTCTACGATGCCAGCGGCGCCACGGTGTCGGGCACATATTACCCGGCCGTCACTTCGGGCTCTTCGGCGGCAAGTGCCTTCAATTCGGCCTTTGAAGCGCTCAATGCGCAGATGGGCCTGCATAAAAGCACCGACGGTCGCGCCTTGGGTGGCGTGGGCACCAGCAATATCGCCGTCACGTCGCTGGGCACCGAACGCAATTTCACTTCCACCTATGTGGGGCAGGATTCGTTAGGGCAGCTGCTTGCCGCGCATCCCGCCATCCAATATGAAGTTAAGCTGCCTTCACCCTTCCTGGGCATCTTGGGCACGTTTTTGCCCATCATCCTTATAGGCGTGCTGTTCTTCTTCTTTTTCTCGCAGATGCAAAAGGCCAACAATTCTCAGATGTCGTTTGGTAAGGCAAAAACGAAGAAGACATCCGAAGAACGCCCCGACGTGAAGTTTTCTGATGTGGCGGGTGTGGATGAAGCGGTCGAAGAAATGCAGGAAATAAAGGATTTCTTGGCAAACCCTGCAAAATACCAGGCCATGGGCGCAAAGATTCCGCGCGGCTGCCTGTTGGTGGGCCCTCCGGGTACCGGCAAAACATTGCTTGCCCGTGCGGTTGCGGGTGAAGCGGGCGTACCGTTTTTCAGCATTTCTGGTTCAGACTTTGTGGAAATGTTTGTGGGCGTGGGGGCATCGCGCGTGCGCGATTTGTTCCAGCAGGCCAAAGATTCTGCCCCGGCAATCATCTTCATCGACGAAATCGACGCGGTTGGTCGCCAACGTGGCGCTGGCTTGGGTGGCGGTCACGACGAACGCGAACAAACCTTAAACCAGCTGCTGGTAGAAATGGACGGCTTTGAAACCAACGATTCCGTTGTGTTAATCGCCGCCACAAACCGCTCTGACGTGCTTGACCCGGCACTTTTGCGCCCCGGCCGTTTCGACCGCCAGATTGTGGTTGATGCCCCCGACGTTAAGGGTCGCGAAAAGATTTTGCAGGTTCATGCGAAAAATAAACCGATCGCCAAAGATGTCGATTTGCAAAAAATAGCCAAGTTAACCCCGGGCTTCACCGGTGCCGATCTGGCCAATCTGCTTAACGAAAGCGCGCTTTTAACGGCGCGTCGCAGCAAAAAGGTTATATCCATGCGCGAAGTGGGCGAATCGATGGAACGCGTTATCGCAGGTCCCGAACGCAAGGGGCGCATTTTGGACGACAAGACAAAGCATACGATTGCCTACCACGAAAGTGGCCACGCCTTGGTGGGGCATACGCTGTCCCATGCCGACCCCGTGCATAAAATCTCGATTATTTCGCGCGGTCGTGCCTTGGGCTACACCCTTTCTATCCCCAAAGAAGATAAGGTGCTCAATTCGCGCAACGAAATGCGTGACGATTTAGCGGTGTTCATGGGCGGCCGTGTTGCCGAAGAAATTTTCTGCGACGACATTACCACGGGTGCTTCCAACGACCTTGAACGTGCCACGAAAATGGCGCGCGCGATGGTCACGCAGTTTGGTATGAGCACCGAACTGGGCACGCAGATATTCGGGCAACCCAACCACGAAGTGTTCCTGGGCCGCGATTACGGCAATTCGCAAGATTATTCTGAAGAAACAGCGCGTCGCATCGACAACGAAGTGGCACGCATTATGCGCGATGCCCACGATTGCGCTTACCAGATACTTTCCGAAAAACGCGATCAGATTGATTTGATGGCAAGCGTTTTGCTGGAACGCGAAACCATTGAAGGCGATGCCTGCGAAGCGCTTCTGAATAACACCTGGAGCGACTACCTTAAATACGAACAGTCCGAAGAAGGCCAGGCCGCCAAGCGCGCCGCCGAATCGACCATCGTTGAAGGCTACGAGCCCCCGGCACCGCCGGTCGATCCTGCTGCCGAAGCTGCTGCACAGGCCGATGGCACCGCCGCCCCGCAGGCCGCCGCTGCCGCCCCGGCAGCGCAGGCCGATGATGCAGCACAAAAGAAAGAAGATAAATAATTCATGCTTTGGCGCTGTTCATCGTACACGTTTGATTCTCGGATGCCCATTGTTATGGGCATCCTCAATGTCACCCCCGATTCGTTTTCCGATGGCGGCGCGCATAATACCTACGCCAGCGCCATCGCCCATGCTGAAGCGATGATTGAAGCCGGCGCGCTCATTATCGATGTGGGGGGCGAATCCACGCGCCCTGGTGCGGCGGCAGTTACCGAAGCCGAAGAACGCGCGCGGGTGATTAACGTGGTGCGCTACCTGACGGCGCGCGATGTGTGCGTCAGCATCGACACGCGCCACGCAAGCGTTGCCCAGGCCTGCGTTGACGCCGGCGCAGCCATCATCAACGATGTGTCGGGCTTTCGCGATCCGGCCATGGTTGAAGTTGCCCGCAGTTGCACGGCGGGGCTGGTGCTTATGCACATGCAGGGCGAACCGGGCACGATGCAGGATAATCCGCACTATAGCGATGTGGTGGCCGATGTGCGCGATTATGTGCGCGACCGTGCCGCACAGCTGGAAGCAGCCGGCATTGCCGCCGACCGCATCTGCATCGATCCGGGCCCAGGTTTTGGTAAAACGGCTGCGCAGACCAAAGAACTGGTGCGCAACTTACATGAATTCTGCCATCTGGGCTACCCGGTTATGGCGGCGGTTTCGCGCAAAAGCTATATTGGCCAGGCCTATCACATCGATAAGCCCGCCGACCGCGATGAAGCTTCGGCGCTTGAGGCGCTGATGGCGTGTGAACTGGGCGCAAGCGTGGTGCGCACCCACAATGTGCCCGCAACGGTGGCCAAGCTTGCCGATTTGCGCCCCTATGTGCTGCTGGGTCTGGGCTGCAATGTGGCGCTTGTTGCCGACCCCGGGGAAGAACAACAGGGCAAGATTGCCCAGCTAAACAAGGCTATTGCCGATATGTGCCTTTTGCCCGATACGCAGATTATCGACATATCGTCGTTTTACGAAAGCGAGCCGGCCTACTACGAAGATCAAGACCTGTTCGTAAACGCGGTGGTGCTTATACGCACAGGGCTGCCCCCCCAAGAATTATTGAACTATCTGCATACCATCGAAAATAGTTTGGGGCGCATCCGCGAAATCAAAAACGGACCGCGCACCCTCGATATCGACATCTTGGATTATCAGGGCTATATCAGCGAAAACGAAGTGCTCACCTTACCGCATCCGCGCCTGACCGAACGCGATTTTGTGGTGAAGCCCCTGCGCGAACTGCTGCCGCATCACGTGCTTGCCAACGGGGTTGCCGTCACGCCCGAAACGGCCACTTTGGGTGCGGCACACCGGTGTTAGCGCTTAACCCGCAACATATTGCCAGCCAGCTTGAAGGCAGTTTTTTTCGCCTGCACTGCCTGCAAACCACCCCTTCAACCAACGAAGAAATAAAGCAAGCCGCCCGCGAAGGGGCAAGCGAAGGCCTGGTGTATAGCGCGATGGAACAGCGCGCAGGCTATGGCCGCCAGGGAAGGCAGTGGGTAAGTGCGCCGGGCGGCTTGTATATGTCGCTGTTGTTGAAGCCTGCGGTGGATCAGGCGGCGCTGCCCCCCTTAAGCCTTGTGGTATCTATCGCTGTGCGCCAGGCGCTTTTGGCGCTTGGTTGTGGCCAGGATGTTGCCATCAAATGGCCCAACGATGTGCTGTGTGCGCGCGGCAAGCTCTGCGGCATTTCCCTTGAAGTTGTTGAAGGGGCGGTGTGCATCGGCATCGGCCTCAACGTTTTCAAGCCCGCCGAACAGCTGCCGGTTGGCGGCAAAAATACCCCCGCCTATGTGGCCGAAGACCCGGCGTGGGCGCAGGATGTGCGTGTTCAGGTGGCGACCAGGGGCCTTGATGCCCCTCAGTGCGCCCAGCTTGAACGGGTGGCGGCCACGCTGCTTAACAGCGTTGAGCGCTGCTATCGCCGCTGGTTGCGCGAAGGCTTTGCCGGCTTTGTTGCCACCTACAACACACACCTTGCCCTGGTGGGCACTGCGGTTAGCGTGGCAAACGCTGCGGGGGATACCCTGGCGCAAGGCGCGGTGGATTCTGTGGATGGCACCGGCCGCCTGGTGCTGCGCGCCCCCGACGGATCAAGCTTCCCCCTTGTTTCGGGCGAAGTTCACCTGCTCTAGCATCCTGCGTTTGCCCCGCCCGCACCCGCCCGGGGCGCAGCGAACAAGCACCGCTTCCCCCTAGTCAATGTGCAAGAATCATGTTTCTTAAAAAGTGACCCTGGCCGCCTGCTTTGTTTTGGGAGTAGGATATATCGTTACGCAAAAGAGAAGGAAAGGCAGCACACACACTTATGGCAGCAACAGCAATGAAAGAACCCCGCATTATTGGAGAAAATTTCCCCGGTGCGCCCGTGGGGGGCGACCCGAAAAGTCCCCATCGTGATGACAAAGTATCCCGCATGGGCACCGCTTCCATCCCCGGCCTTATCGTTGAATTTGCCATTCCGGCTATTTTGGGCATGCTGGTCAACGGCGCCTATAACGTTATCGATTCCATCTTCCTTGGCCAGGCCATGGGCGAAATCGGCCTTTCTGCCGCAACGGTGGCCATGCCCATCATGGCGGTGTTCATGGCTTTGGCCATGCTCATAGGCACGGGCGGCAACGCGCTGGCGGCTTTGCGCATGGGTGAAGGTCGCCGCCTTGATGCGGAAGTGACCTTGGGCAACACGGTATTTTTGGGTATTGTTGTAGCTATCGTCATTGCGCTGTGTGCAGCCAACCCCTTCATTCTTGACTGGTTATTAACCGTTTCAAGCGCGACCGACGATGTGCGCCCCTACGCGGCCACGTTTATCCAAATCATTTCATTCGGCTTCATTTTCCAATGTATCGGCATGGGCGTGAATAACTTTATCCGCACGGCCGGGGCGCCCAACCGCGCTTTGCTTACCATGCTGATCGGTGCGGTGTCGTGTACCATTTTGAACTACCTGTTCGTTATCGTTATGGGCATGGGTGTTATGGGGTCGGCGTTGGCAACGGTGCTGGGCCAGGCCACTTCCTGTGCCAGTGTGCTGTGGTATTTCATCGTGACGAAAAATGTGCCCATCAAGCTGCATCTGCGCTACATGGCCCCGCGCATAAAAGTGATTGGCCTGATAGTTTCTTTGGGCATGGCCAGTTTTGTGGTGCAGGCGGGCATGGCGGTCGTCAACTTTGTGATCAACCATCTGCTGGTGCAATACGGCGGCGCCAGTTCCATCGGGGCAGACAACGCGCTTGCCTCCATCGGCGTTGTGCAGCGTGTTGCCATGTTTACCGTGCTGCCGCTTATTGGGGTATCCATCGCCATCCAGCCGCTTTTGGGCTTCAATTATGGCGCGCAACTGGTCGACCGCGTGCGCAAAACGCTGTGGTATGGCATCGGTGGCGCAACGGTGGTGGGCACGCTTATGTGGCTGCTCATTCACGTATTCCCTGAACAAATCGTGAGCGTTTTTGGCATTACCAGCCCAGAACTGATTGATTTTACGGTGTTTGCCTTAAAGGTGCAGCTTTTCATGTTGCCCTTCATCGGCTTTCAAATTGTCGGGTCAAACTATTTTCAAGCGACCGGCCAACCTGTCAAATCAATTTTGCTTTCACTTACCCGTCAAATTTTATTTCTGGTGCCGCTGCTGTTTATTCTGCCCGAAGTGTTACCGCTATTGTTTTCGCAGTTTAACCACCTTGATGCACTTTACTTTGCCGCCCCGGTATCCGATTTCTTGGCCATATTTACTACAGTTGTTGCCATTTCCTTTGAAATGCGCCGCCTGAAAAAACTAGAGAGCGGCGAACTGAAAGCAAAGTTCTAGGCGGGAGCTTGTAATCTCTAGTGCAGGTATGGGGGGCCGCATCCGGTAAAATTGGTCAAACATATGCACTATACTGGGCAAAACCGAAGGAAAGGAACAGTTATGAAAGATGGAAATTGGCATTCTGTATGGTTCACTGCATTAGCTTTCATCGCACTGGCGGTCAGCCTCGTTATTACCTTTGCGGTTCCGGATGCTCAACCAAAAAATTTCACCGATTATCTCCCTTCAATTTTGCTTGCCATCCTGTTTGTGGAAGAACTCGTAATGACAATACGGAAGAAAAGACATTAAATTTGCTTGAACTGTTGTCAATAGAACGTACAATTGAAGCATGAAAACGTCAACAAACCTACTGCAACTGCAGCTGCTTGCCGCGTCGTGATGGGGTTTGTTCTCGTCTGCTCAAGCGCAGGATGCTTGTGTGGGGCGTACGCAGCTGTCTCGCATGGTCGCAGACGGAAGGACAGAAGGACAGAAGGACAGAAGGTCTCACTTTCGGCGTCTACCGCTTCACTTCTGGAGAAACCACTTCCCTTGTTGACGTGAAGGCGGCCTGGATATCCATCTTCCCAAAAGAGACCGCTTTTGCTCGCTTTAAGAAGGAAATCCCTGATGCGGTGGTGGCTGGCAGAACGGCCGCCTACATGCATCGCATTGGCGATCTATTTATTCGTATTGAAGCATATTGATGAAGTTTTGTCGGGAAAGGTGGACGGAAAAACCTGGAGTCCACAGCGTTTGAAATGGGTTTATCCCAGCTAAACTGCAATTGCTCGGAGGCTGCTATCCAAGAGAAGTAACCCCTAAGAATGTGGGCTGTATCACTACAAGAAATAGACAGCCAAAAGCAATCGTTTTATGTGTGTCGCGCGGGCCGCGCTCTTACTTAAGCTAGAACATTGTTGCATCTCGCGCGTGGTGTGTGCAGGCACTGCGGCAGCGGATGCTCATTTTCTCCCTCGCACGGTGCCAGGACCGATTGACGAAGCGCGAGGATTCAACCTTGTGCTGCGAGCTGTCTAATGTGACAGGTTCCTGATATTTGTTGGATAATCCGACAATATATGTTGATTATTCCGTACACGGTGCTAGAGTGGTGAGACGGAAAAGAGAAGGGACACGGCTATGGCAAAGTTATACGAAAGGATTCGGCAGGCAAGAGCGGAACTGCATCTTTCGCAAGATTACGTTGCCTGTTACCTGGGTATAGGGCGTTCCGCCGTTGCGGAGATGGAAGCAAACAAAAGAAAAGTCTCAGCTGAAGAGCTTGGGAAGCTGAGCGATCTGTTTCTTATTCCAGCAGATGAGCTGCTAAGCGGAAAGAAGATTGACGGGCCGAGTCAGGTTTTTGCACGTAACTTTGAGTCGCTTGGAGAAAATGACCAGCAAGAAATTTTGAATCTGAATGAAGGAAAGCAGGCCATGAAGGAAAGACAATAATGGCCATGCCTTCGAAAAAGGGTGCGGTTCCGCGCTGGGACGGTATAAGGGGATTGTTCCTAGTTAGATCAAGCTCACACGTTCGATTTTGCCCACCATCCTGTTTGTGGAAGAACTCGTAATGATAATACGGAAGAAAAGACATTGACACTTAGGCAATTTAAGCAATTTAAGCGAGGGGTGCACCCTGCCTGGTTTGTGCCCTTTGGGTGTATAGGTCTGGAATCATGTGCTCAATATTGTTACAATAAGGGCAATCAGCGGCACCCGTTCGGTTAAAGCTTCCAGGTGACGCAGAGGTTATGAACCGTTAGAGTGTCAGCTCTAGCGGTTTTTCTTGTTCTTTGTCATCCTATTCAGGACAAACTCAACAACATCGAGCAAAAAAGCCAAGATAGTACAGCTTGCTGCAAGAGCTACGAGTATTTCCATAGGGATCATCTCCTTTCGGAGCGTCACCCGCGGATACCGCTGATTGCTCGTCTATTCTAGCGTATCAAAGGTTCTTCTCATGGCTGGGTCTTTCCTTTTTGCCCTCCCGCCTGGCACCGTACAGCAAAATTCATCGCCTTCTTTGGAAGACTTATATCCTAAAAATAGGTATACTATTAGGAGTTTCCTTTAAAAGGAGGGGGCATGAAGGCACTCTATGGCAAAGCTGGCTGTCTTGATTATGCGCATTTTGCGCAAGCTGTGCGCGCCTTGTTGGCGGACGCAC
>JAVWGW010000031.1:0-14193 GCA_036640375.1 Raoultibacter sp.
GTGCCACGCATACCAGCAGGCAAATGATAATGGTTATCGAAGCGGGAAACACGCGCAGATGCCAGGAAAGCAGCCAGGCAACATTGAGGACGAAGCTTAGCACAAACAACACCCCTTCGATGCTGAAGGGCAAGCCGAAAAACGGTTCGCGGGCACGGTCGTTGCGCGTGAATAAAACCAGCCACACGACCAGCCCGATGTAGATAAGCGACCAAATGCTGAACACGTAGCCCGCTGGCGCAAACCACGCAAACACTTCGTTGGAAACATCTGCCGAGGTCACACCGCCCAGTTTCAAAATCTCGAACAGGGCATTGCACACCACCATGGCCACAAAAGCCACCCAGACCACAAGAATTTCTGGAGTAAGAAACGAAGGCAATTGCGCACGAGGTGCCGAAGGGGATGTGGCGCGCTGCGGCGCAAAACGGGTGGTTGCGGCGTGGCGGGTTGCGCCAGCCGAACGGGGCGCATCAGCGCGGCGCGGCGTGTGTGCGGAGTGCGGCGCATCGGCATGCCGATGGTGCGTGGCACCCTGCGAGTGATTGCCGGATTGCGGCGACGTGGTTTGTGCGTGCGAATCGTTTCCCTGGGGCGTATAAGACGGTTTGTCCTGCATGACGCCTCCTCCCTAACGGCGGCCGCTTGTGCCACCGCGCAAAGTAGCTGTCCCCCACTAAAACTCTGCGAATAGTGTAACACGTTGCACCAGGTGATTAAGGGTATAGTTAGCGTCACGCCCGCCCAGCTATGCGTTGCGCGCGGCCAATGGCACGCGAACACGGTGCCGCACTAGCGCGTTGCTGCGCCGGCCCTTGCCGCACCAAGCGGCAGCACCCCCCCTTCCCCTAAGGCTACCCTTGGCTTTGGATACGCAAGATAGCGTGGGGGGCAAGCGGGGCCGAAGTGATGAAACCGTAGATCGACTGCGAGCGATTGGCCACCGCCACCGCTTCGACACTGCCCCCCGAATGCAGCAGTTGCAAGCCGCGCACCCTTACGCGGGCAACGGGGCAATGCGGCGACAACACTTCCAGCACGTCGCCTTCGCAAAAACGGTTGTAGCATTCCGCACGCACAAGCCACTGCTGTTTCCCGGCGGCATCGGCCGCATCGGCCACATCTGCACCAAGAGGCTCACACGCCGTGACGGTGGCCGCCAGCAAATAGCCTTGGATGTAGCCACTTTCCTCGGGCGCCTGCTGGGCATACCCGTAGAAAAATCCGGTCGAATAGGGGCGATGCGAAATGGTTTCTAGCTCGGAAGCAAAAAGCGCGGGGTCGGCGCCGTCAAGCACCTGCCGATAGGCGTTCACCACCGTGGCCACGTAAAACGCCTTCTTGTTGCGCCCTTCAATCTTGAGCGAATTGACACCTGCCGCGCGCAGATCATCCAAATGCGCAAGCATATTCATATCCTTGGAATTCATGATGTACGTGCCGCGCTCATCTTCTTCCACAGGGAAATGTTCCCCCGGGCGCTTTTCTTCTTCAAGCGTATAGCTCCAGCGGCAGGGCTGCGTGCAATGCCCCTTGTTGCCCGACCGCCCCGTAAGGTAATCGCTGATCAGGCAGCGCCCCGAAACGGCCATGCACATGGCGCCCTGCACGAAAACTTCCAGTTCAAGATCGGCGGGAATATCCCGGCGCATCGTGGCGATAGCTTCCAAGCTCATTTCCCGCGCGCACACGATACGGCGCGCACCCATGTCGTACCACGCATGCGCCGCCTGGGCATTGGAACACGACGCCTGGGTGCTCACATGCAAGGCCACCCCCGGCGCGTACTTTTTCGCCAGACGCAACGCGCCCAAATCGCTTATGATCAGGGCATCAACCCCCGCCGCAGCCAGGGCCTCCAAGTAGGGCGGCAAGGCTTCCAAATCGTGGGCATCCATCAGCGCGTTGCAGGTAAGGTGCACCTGCACCCCGTGCTGGTGGGCATAGGCCACCGCCGCAGGAATCTGATCGAGCGCAAAATTGGTGGCGCGCTGGCGCAGCCCAAAACGATCGGCCGCCAAATACACCGCATCGGCACCGAAGTAAATGGCGTAGCGCAGCTGGTCAAAGCCACCCGCAGGCGCTAACAGCTCAGGTTTTTGAAAAGTTTCATCCATGGCTTAGCAGTATACCAGCTAGCCCTGCTGCCATAGAAATTTCCACGGGGGCATCCCCTTCTTTCTGGTTTATTCATATTGCGCAACCTAATGCTTTATGTTAGATTACGCAATATGAATAAAATTATCAACAATACCCATGAAGGAGCTATCAAAGCTGTCGAATTATCTGACTGGCTTATTTCCCGCGGCATTTCTTCGCTAAGCACTAAAGAAATTGCCCACTTGCTTGGTATTCCAGAAAACCAGGTTAGCCAAAGAATGGCATCGTTGAAAAAAAGAGGCGTTATGGCCACTCCCGCACGTGGCTTGTGGATACCCATTCCGCCAGAATATAGAGCCTGGGGAGCACCAGAGCCCGCCGCCTACCTTGAAGACATGATGCGCTTCTTTGATGCGAAGTATTGTGTCGGTTGGCTTTCCGCTGCCGCCCTCCATGGCGCAAGCCATCACGCTGCCCAGGTTTTTCAAATAGCGACAAGCAAGCATATTAGAGATAGAGAGCTCGGCCGCTCAGAGCTACAATTCTTCCAACGTGGCTACCTTGATACCGTTGGCATTACAAGCAGGTCTTTGCCGCGCGGAAGAATGCAAATGGCCAGTGTTGCTACGACGCTGCTTATGATTTGTGACGACGTTGAAATCTGCGGCGGGATCGATAATGTCGCCAACATTGTTATTGAACTTGCGGAAGAGACGGAAGACATTGATGCGGTTATTGAGGAAATCTGCTGCAGCGCCCGTGCGTTCCCAGTAGCTGCATCAAGACGGCTAGGTTGGCTGCTAGAAAACTTCACTGACTGCAGCGAACAAGACAAGCTTGCCACCCTATGCAAAAACCGCAATGGCTCTTTGTCCGTCTTGTCTTCGCAGTCACAACGCGGTGGTGCCATAAGTAAAAGATGGCACTTGGAAATCAACAGAGAGGTTGTTCCCGACATATGATAATCGGATTACTTCTTGACCAGATTGAAGGACGCCAATAGTGGCAGGGTTTTTTCCTTGATTTCGAGGGCAGCTTCTTGGGCGCTGCTTTTTGCGATGCCGGCGCGCGTGGCCACCGCCAGCAGGTCGTCGAGAGTTGGGTTTGTCCCTTCCCCGTTCACCGTTGTGGCGTGTTCTCCGCGCAAAGATGAGCTGTAGGTTAAATCGTAGGCGGGCGAAAGCTTCCAGGCGCACGCTTCCCTGTCGTAGAGGTAGGAAAAATTTTTCGCATGGTCGTCGCGGTTGTGCGCGTATACGTTGAAGCACATCAGGCGAAACAGCTTCATGATTTCGTCGTAGCTGTTGGTAAGAAAAAGCGTCAGCCGCATAAGCTGGTGATAATCAAGGTTGGGAATACGATGGGAAGTTTCAAGCAATCCCCCGGCGGAAACCATGTGCACGCGCTTCTTGCCGCCATCAGGAAGATTTATGCGATCAAAACGCCTGGTGCCGAAGTAGCCTTCGCATTCCTTCGAGGGAAACAGCTTCGTTTCGGCCATGGCAATACCGCAATCGCGCGCGCAAAGGGCATAGTCGTACTCAATTTTTCCTATGCTTGCGGCGTCGACGGAAGAGGGAAATTTAATAATCCAATCCTGCCCCTTGTAGCTTGTAAGCACCTTGGGGCGAGCGCCGCCCGATGAACCACCAAGCCTGAAAAGTTCGTCTAAATCTTCCGAGGAAGAAGTGGCAAGCATTTTCGCGCACTCATTTGCAAGATGATCAAGGTCCACGGCAGAACCCGTGCGGGGCAACATATGTTGAGGCCGGTAAGACAGCGCGCCCATGCCTGCCGCCCCCACAATAGCCAAGCGATTGAGTACATCCACTTCTTCGGGATCAACGCCCTCTTTAAGCAAAAGCCTATCGACCAACAAACGACCCCACCCATCAGGCAAGCTATCGTCAAACACACCGAACAAACCTTCAAAAGGGTGCCATTTTGGTGTAAAAACTTTATTTTCCAAGGGAAGGCTGAGCGGGTTTAGGGAAAAACCCTCAGCAAGCCAGCGGGCGTCATATTCAAAGGCTGCAAACTGATTCTGGACAAGAGCGAGCGTGCCCGCTTTTGCGCCGTCGCACAGCACTTCGACACTTTTAATCTTGTTCATCGATTACCTCTTGAATCGAGCGGTAGTGTTTGCGGGCGAAAAGCTGGGTGAAATCATCTTCGCAATCGAGGGCGATGGCAATTTTGAGCAGCGAGAACAACGAGATTTCCCCGGTTGATTCAAAGCGTTTCAGCGACCCTAGGCTGACCCCCGATTTTTTAGCCAGAGCAAGCTGCGAAAGATGCGCTTCCTTACGACGCGCACGAACATTTTGCGCCAATTCCCCCGCAATTTCGGGCGGTGTTTTTTGTATAAGTGAAAGATTAAACATAGCTAACATAATAGCCGAAATAGCCCAATTTGGCAAGTTTTAGCTAACATACTATCCCAATTTGAAAGCGGCTTTAGGTCCCTAAAATTACCCTTTTAAGGTGCGCTTAGCGGTAGTGTCCTCTGCACGAAACAAAGGTAGATTCGCAAGTTGAATCAACAACAAAAAGGACAAGTGCTTACCCGTGCCGCAAGTGTGATTCTTACCGGTTGATTACCTGGGGACAACGAAGCGGATACTTTCTGGGTGGCGGGGGTAAGAAAAACCTATACTCGGTTTTAAGAAAACAAAAGCAACCTGTGAAGGAAGTAGTATGCCTGATTATAAGCTTGATCAAGCACGGCAAGCGACCCCCACCACCGCTGAGCTACAGCCGCGCGTGGTGCCCGTGCGTTCTTTGGGTGCAAGCGTTTTGATGGTAATCGCTGGCATCATCATTGCGCTTGTTGGCATCCCCTTGCTCATCTTGCCTGGACCCGGCGTGGCGCTTATTGTTGGTGGGCTTGTGCTTGCGGCAAGCGGCGGAAAATCGCTTATGGCAAATCTGCGGCAAAAACGGCTTTAGCTTGCTTGGTAGACGGCGCGGACGAGAAATTCTGTGTTGCCTTCGGGGCCTTTTAGGGGGGATTCTATTACGCCGGTGACGGCAAAACCTGAGGCCACAAGGGCACAGCTGACCTCTTCCACCACGCGTTGATGCACCTGGGGGTCGCGCACCACGCCGCGATCGGTTTCGCTGTGGTGGGATTCAAACTGGGGCTTTACCAAGCCGATAAACACGCTGCCCGGCTGCGACAGGCGGGCGAAGGCGGGGGCCAGTTGCGCCAAACCGATGAAGCTTACATCGGCAACCAGCAGATCGAAGGGGGCGCCCAAGGCCTTCGGATCGGCCGTTTTGATGTTGGTGCGCTCGAAAACTTCCACCCGCGCATCTTGGCGCAGCGTCCACGCAAGCTGGCCGTAATTCACATCGACGCAGGCCACGTGCGCGGCCCCCGCCTGCAGCAGGCAATCGGTGAAGCCGCCGGTTGAAGACCCTATGTCTATGCAGCGCAAACCGGATACTTCCTGCCCAAACGCCACCAGCGCCCCTTGCAACTTGTGACCGCCCCGCGAAACGAATCGCGTGCGGTTTTTCACCACAACATCCGCCGCCGGGTCCACCTTCAGCGCGGCGCTGGTGGCATACACGTCATCAACCTTGACCTCGTGCGCCAAAACGGCTCGCAAGGCTGACCCTTCATCGGGAAAATATCCTTGCCCAAGCAACAGGGTATCCAAGCGGATTTTCTTCATGACAATTTTCTTCATGACAAAGAGAGGGACGAAGCGTCATACTGAACCCACCGTTCCGGTTTCTAATATCTTCAGAAAATCATCTTCGGTCAACACGGGCACGCCCAGCGAAAGGGCTTTTGCCTGCTTTGAGCCGGCGGCTTCCCCGCAGATCACATAGCTTGTTTTGGCCGACACGCTGCCCGACACTTTCGCACCGCGCGCCTTTAATTCGCTGCCGGCTTCTTCGCGCGTCATGCCGCTTTTTACCAGGCTTCCCGTCAGCACAAAGCTTAGGCCCGCAAGCGTTTGGGGCAGGGCGGCCTCGCCGGTATCGGCAGCCGCCAGCGAAAAGCCGTGATCGGCCAAACGCTCAATAACGGCAATGTTGTCGGGCGTGCGCAAAAACGTGTACAGGCTGCGCGCGATAATGGTGCCCACGCCGTCGATGGCGGCAAGCTGATCTTGGGTGGCGGCGCGCAGGGCTTCGATGGAAGCAAACACCTTCACAATCTGCTCAGCCGTCGTTTTGCCCACATGGCGCACGCCCAGGCCAAACAGCACGCGGGCAAAGGGGCGCGTCTTGCTTAGCTCTAGGGCGGCCACCAGCTTTTTGGCCACGACAGCGCCCAAATGTATGGGCTCGCCTTCTTTATTCACACGGCCCATATCAAGGGTGGCCAGGTCGTATTCATTAAGCGTGTAGTAATCGGCCACATCGCTTAGGCGCCCCGCATCGATTAAGCGCGTGACGATTTCTTCGCCCATGCCTTCGATATCAAGCGCGCCGCGACTGGCCCAATGCAGCAGGCGTTCCTGTGCCTGAGCAGGGCAATCAATAGAAATACAGCGGAAGGCCGCCTCGCCTTCTTCGCGCACAATAGGCGAAGCGCAACTGGGACACAGCGCAGGCATCTGCCACGGCTGCGCATCGGCTGGCCGCAAATTGGCCACCGCGCCCAGCACTTCGGGGATCACATCGCCGGCCTTGCGCACGATAACGGTATCGCCCACGCGCACATCTTTGCGGTGCACTTCATCGACGTTGTGCAGCGTCGCGCGCGCCACGGTGGACCCCGCCACCACCACCGGATCAAGTTCGGCAACGGGGGTAAGCGCACCGGTTCTGCCCACCTGCACGGTGATGTCGCGCAGCAAAGTCGTCTGTTCTTCGGGCGGAAACTTGTAGGCGATGGCCCAACGCGGCGCGCGTGCCGTAGCGCCCAGTTCGTCTTGCAGCGCAAACGAATCCACTTTAACCACAACGCCGTCTATTTCATAGGGAAGCTGTTCGCGCCGCCGCAGTGCCTGCTGGCAAAAATCGTGCACTTGATCGGCGGTTTTGCACAGGGCAACATCGGGATTGACGTGGAACCCGGCCTGACGCAGCCATTCCAAAAGCTCCCACTGGCCACGCGCGTGCAAGAAGCGTTCGTCGGCCACCGCATAGATGAAGGTGGAAAGATCGCGACCCTTCGTGATGTGCGCGTCTTTCTGGCGCAAGCTGCCTGCCGCCGCATTGCGCGGGTTGGCAAAGGGGCTTTTGCCCGCCTGCGCTGCCGCGGCGTTTAAGGATTCAAAGCTGGCTTTGGGCATGTAGACTTCCCCGCGCAGTTCGATGGCGCCATCCTGCGCTGCGGGTGCAAGGCCTGCTGCAGCGGCGGGGCGCAGGCGCAGCGGCACATCGGCAACCGTGCGCAGGTTGGCGGTTACATCTTCACCCGTTGTGCCATCGCCGCGCGTGGCAGCCCGCACAAGCAGGCCATTTTCGTAAGTAAGCGCAATGGACGACCCGTCAATTTTCAGTTCGCACACCAGGGGCACCTGCTTGCCCAGCGCTTCGTGCATGCGCTGCATCCAGGCATCCAACTCGCCCAAATCCATCGCGTTATCAAGCGAATACAGGCGCCGCTGGTGCACGATGGGGGCAAACTGTTCGCCCACATAGCCGCCCACACGCTGCGTGGGCGAAGCGGCATCATACAACTCGGGGTGCGCCGCTTCCAATACGCGCAATTCTTGCATGAGCGAATCGAAGGCCGCATCCGTTAGCTCGGGGGCATCGGTGGCGTAATACAGGTAGCTGTGATGTTCAATTTCACGGCGCAGCGCTTCGACGCGCGCCCGCGGGTCGCTTGCGGCTGGGGGTGCCGCGGCATCGGCGGCGCCAAAAAGCGTATCGGGTGCATAATCGCTCGTGTTCGTAGTATCCGTAGTGTTTGTGGTGTTCATAGTGTTCATAGTGATTGCTGCCCCGCGCACTCTAGTTTGTGCTCACCAGTTTGCCCACGCTTATGCCCTGCACCACCATGGCGATGCCACGCCACAGCGCAAACAGAGCGATAAAGATGGCGAAACTTGCCGGCAGCAAAAACAGCGCGATGGCGCACAGGATGTTCACAATGCCCGAAAACAGGCTGAAACCCCACATCGGAGCTTCCATACCTTTGGCTTTAATCGAAACGACAACTTCAAATATGCCGAAGATGAGGAAACCAAAGCTGACCACCCAGGGGATAACGGCGGCAAACGCCATCGGGTGCAGCAAAAACATAAGGCCCAACACGATATCAAGAATGGCATAGGCAAGCGCCCAGCCCGACATTTCCATAGTTTTGCGGTTGCGCACGTAAAAGATGACATCGCCAATGCCCGAAATAAGGAAGCCCGCGCCCGCGATGGCCGCGATGGTTACCAGGGTTAGGCCGGGGAAAAACGCGCAGACCCCCGCGCAGACCACCAGCAAAACACCTGCGATGATAAGACCCCAATCCCACTTTTTTTCCACCATAGCCATGGCAATCCGCTCCTTTAGTTGCGCTTTATTGTTGCGTACTCTTGCTGCTTTCTATTGTAACGTGATTTGAGCGCAAACGCCCAAAAGCGCGCGGCGCAATGTGCCAGCGTTCTAATCCTCTTCGGTATCGGCTTCATACACCAGGCTTTTTATGGCAGCCGGCACCGCTTCGACAACATCTTCGGCACACACCGAAATCGCCGTGAGCTCGGCGGCCGCAAACACACCCGCGCGCGCGTGCACCGTTGTGCCCAACACGCAGGCATCGATGGCATCCATCCCCTGCGCCAAAAACGCGCCGATGATGCCCGCCAGCACATCGCCCGTGCCCGCCTTTGCCAGGGCAGCTGTGCCTTCGCGGATGGCCAAAATCTCTTCGCCATCAGAAATGAAGGTATCGGGCCCTTTGAGCACGCAAATAACGCCGTAGGCCTGGGCAAGCTGCAAGGAAAGTTCGTCGGGCTCGGTGGTGCTCAGCCCAAAAATCGCCCCCATGCGCCGCGCTTCGCCCATGTGCGGCGTCACAACGGTAACGTAGCCCTTGTCAAAACGGGTGGCGCTTAAGTCGCGGATTTTTTTGGCGGAAAGAATCTGGAGCGCGCCGCCGTCGATAAGCACGGGGGCCGCGGCATAGCGCAACAGGCGCCGCGTCAGCTGCGACGTGTAGCTATCCGAGGCATCAAAACCGCTTCCCACCAGGTAGGCGCAGGGTTTTTCGGGCACCGATGCCGCCACAAACTGCGTGTCCCACACCGACCACGACCGCACCACCAGCGAAGGATGATAGGCTTGCACCTGCCGCACAACGGAGGTTTCGGTATACACTTCGGTGTAGCCCGCCCCCGCGCGCTGGGAAGCCACGGCCGCCAAACTGGCCGCGCCCGGATAGGTGGAAGACCCGACCAGCAGCGTCAATTTGCCCCGCGAATACTTATTCACATCGGGGCGAGGAAACGGCAACAGGGCCGCCAAATCTTCGGAACTATAGCTTTTCATTGCGCCTCACCCTTCTTGGTTGCGGGGATTTCGTCGAGCAGGCTGCGCGCGTCGGACGCGGTGGCGGCCGTGGGGTCGGCGGGGGCCGCGGGGTCGGGAGCCGTGGGTGCTTGCTGGTCCATTTCGTCAAGCAGGCTGCGGGCGTCTTTGAAGCGCTTCGTCAATTCTTCCATCGGGTTTATGCGCTGTTCGGCGGCGCGCAGCGAATCGGCTGTGATGGCCATGGCGCAGGCCACCGCATCGGTATGCGTGTAAGAAAGCGAAACGGGCAGTTCAACCACGCCTTTTTCGGCAGCAACCCTCTTGGCCGCACCGTGCAGCACCACCGAAGGCTTACCTTTGGCGTTGCGCTTTACTTCCACATCGCGCGCTGAAATGCCGCGGGAAAATCCCGTGCCCAGCGCTTTGAGCACCGCTTCTTTTGCGGCGAAACGCGTGGCGTAATGGATGGCTGGCGTGGCAAAAGCTTCGCAATAGGCCACTTCCTCTTCAGAAAACACCTTGCGGGCAAACGAAGGCGTGCGCCCCAAAATGGCCACCATGCGCGAGATTTCCACGATGTCGACGCCCAGGCCCACTTCGCCGCCAAACGCGGGATCGGTGGGGGCAGCGGGCGCAGCAGGATCGGCCACGGGGACCACGGGGGCTGCCGGGGAAAAATCGCTGGGGGTGTGTGCCGCGCTGGGGTTCATGGGGATGCTCCTTTGCTTGCCGTGATGCGGCTATTTTAGCCCAGAAGGCTGCCGCGCACCGTCGCATGGCGCACGAAATCGGAAATATGCCCAATAAACGCATCTTTGCCGTCGTGTGATCCCTTGAAGCCAAACGGCCTGCCATCTGCGTAAACCCCGGATTTTTCCCCCAGGGCAGGGCCTTCATCGGCGATGTAATACAAAGAAGTGGTCAGCACCATGCCCACCACCGCCACCGCTTCAAAGGCGGGGTCGATTTCTTGGCGGAAAAACCCTTCGGCCTGACCGCGCGCAATCTGTTGTTCAAGCAGGCGCAGCAGACGCTGTTCGTAGGCGCGCATATCCGCAGACCACACGCGCCCTTCGCGCCACAGCTCGGAAACGAAAAAGCGGCCGAAATCCTTGTTTTCAAAAATGCGCGCCGCGAAGGCTTCAATCATGCCCATCAACGCCGCCGGGGCCGCATCGGCAGCGTCCACGATGTGGTCAAATTCATCGATCAGCGAAGTGATGCCTTCTTCAAGCACGCTGGTGGCCATAGCTGCCTTGTTTTTGAAGTGGTAGTAGGCGATGCCCTTAGACACCCCGGCCGCTTCCACAATTTCATCGACCGTCGCACCCGTATAACCCTTGTCGCCGATCACGTTCATGGCGGCAACAAGAAGCTGCCGCCGCGTTTCGTTTGCCTTGTGCGTTCGCTTTTCGCCCGCCATAATCGCCCTCGTCGTTTCCTCTAGCCCAGATGCAAAAGGGGGTGCAAATCTTCCATGCGCACCATGCGCTTGCGATAGGCAACCCACGCCGTTAGCCCAAAGCTTACCACACCGAAAAGCAGCAGCACGGCCGCGTCGGTGCCCGCCACGCTCAAATCGATGCCGGTCATGATTTCGCGCATGCCCGCCACCACATAGGTCATGGGCATGTAGGGGCTAACCACCTGGAAAAACGCCGGCGTGGTTTCGATGGGGAAGGTGCCCGCCGCGCTGGTTAGCTGCAACATAAGCAAGATGATGGCGATAAAGCGCCCGGGGAAGGCGAAGGCCGCCATAAGAAACTGCATGATCGCGGCGAATACCAGGGCGGTAAGCAGGCCAAATGCATAGTAGAGCGCCACGTTGTCTATTTGTAGCTGCAGGCCAAATTGCAGGCAGGCCAGCAGCAACAGCGCCTGCACAAGGGCGATGCCCGCAAGCGGCAAGTAGGTAGCAAACGCCACCATGAACGGGTTGCCGCCCGAAATGATGAGGCGCTTGTTGAGCGGCTTGAAGGCGAAGCTTGCCACCAGGGCGCCCACCCACAGCCCCAGCGCCATGAAGTAGGGTGCGAATCCGGTGCCGTAGTTTTCCACAGTTGTGTAATACTCGCTGGTCAGTTGCACGGGATCGCTCATAACTTCCGACTTTGCTGCGATGTCTGGCTGCGTGAGGGTAAGGGCGCTGGCGCCTTGGGCCAGCTGGTCTGAAAGCTGCCCCGAGCCCGCGACGGCGGGCTGCAATCCGTCGGCCAGCGCTTGCGCGCCTGCGCGCAACTGCGGCGCACCCGACGCGATTTGGGTTGCGCCGCCATCAAGTTGCGCCGCACCGGCAGCTGCGCTGGCGGTGCCTGCGGCCAGCTGGTTAGCGCCCGAAGCGAGGGAGCCTGTTCCTGCTACGAGTGCCCCCATGTTGGCATCGACGTGCGCCGCCCCCGCACCCAGCTGTGCGATAGCCGCTTTGAGTGGGGGTGCGCCGCTGACAAGCGGCGCGGTCAGGTCCGCGAGAGTCGCAAAGCCGGTGGATAGCTGCGCCACGCCGGTTGCGACCTGCGTCAGCCCGGCCTGTTGGGTGGCGAGGCCAGAGGAAAGCTTGCCGGTTGCTTGCAGGGCGGCGGCCGTAAGTTGGTGGGCGGTGGCGAAGTGCGCTTGCGCTGCGGCGGCGTCGCCCGCCGCCAAGGCCGCATCCCCCGCAGTTTGTTCGGCGCTTGCTGCATTGAGCAGGCCATACAGCGTCGTGGGTGCGGCATCATCGGCTGCCCCCACGCCCGCGCGCAACTGGTTGAGCCCGCCTTGTAGCGTTGTGGCGCCGGTGTCGCCCGCGCTGCCCATGCCGGCATTTGCGGCAGCAAAGCCACTTTTCAGCTTGTCGGATGCCGCCCCCAACTGCGCCACCTGCGCCGCATCGGGCAGCGCGGCTGTCGCCTGCACCAGCCCAGCTGCCCCAGCCGCAACCTGGCTGGTGCCTTCGCGCTGCAACTGCTGCGCGCCGCTGGCCGCCGTGGCGGCACCCTGGTTAAGGTCGCCCGCGCCCGCCTTGAGCGTTTGCGTGCCCGCAAGCAAGGCCGCTGTACCGTCTTTGAGCGTGGCAGATCCCCCCGAAAGCGTCGTGAGTTTTTCGGTGATAAGGGTGGCACCTTCCTGGGCACTCGTCATCCCCACCTGCAAATCGTGCGCGCCTTCAGAAGCGGTTTTCAAGCTTGTGCCCGCATCGTTTGTGCTGTTCAACACGGTTTCCCAATACTGCTTTGCCACGGTGTCGCTTACTTGCAGGCGCACTTTATCCCATACCGTCGCCCCAATTTGGCTGGCCAACATGTTCTTGCTTTGGTCGTAATTTATTAAAAGCTGGGCGTGGCGCGGGTCATCGCTGTCGGCCGACGCGATATTCTGCGAAAAATCGGCCGGTATCGTGGCCGTCATGTAATAGCTGCCGTTTTCCATACCCGTTTGCGCCGCTTCGGCCGAAACAAAATGCCAGCCCAGGCCGTCGTGATTATCCTTCAGCGCGTCCACCACATCGTTGCCCACGCGGCGCTGCTGCCCAGCAACCATGGCCCCCGCATCTTCGTTGACCACCGCCACGGGCACGGTGTTAAGCTGCACATACGGATCCAGAAAAGCGTACAAATACAGCGCGCCATACAGCAGGGGAATAATCCCAATAGCCACTAACACCACCTTCATAGCCGCTGATGCCGTGCTGTTTTTCATTTCTAGCCCCGCGAAACGCAAACCCTTAAACGCCATGGTTTATGCACCTTCCTTTTCCAAATAGCACACGCCATCGGCCATCGCTGCCAAATCGCGCTCAACGCAGCCCACCATGACGGTTGTGCCCTGTTCGTGGGCAAGCGCCACCAGCGCCTCCATAAGCTGTTCGGATTGCGCCAGGGTCAGCTGATCTTCAATATCGTCCACCACAATCATTTGCGGCTTGCCCACGCAGGCAAGCGCGATGCCCAGCTGCAGCGATTGTTCGGCCGTCAAATCCTTCACCAGCACGTTTGCGCAGTCGCGCAGCTGCCATTGCCGCAGATAGGCCGAAACCGCTGTCTTTTCCGGCTTGCGACCATACAGCTCAAATTCGGCACCCACCGCATAGGCCACTTTCAGGCTTTCTTGCAAGTCGTTGAGCCCTTTAAACAGGGCAAGTCCCACGCTTTTTTGCACGGCATTGCGCGCATGGGGAAGCTGAGCCGCCCCCACACGCAGCCTGCCTTCGCTAAACGCCATGCGCCCCGCACAGCTAAGCAAAAGCGCCGTTTTCCCGCTGCCGTTATGGCCGCGCACCGCGTAAATCTGCCCCGCACTCAGCGTAATATCGACGTTTTTGTAGGCGTAACCGCCCAAAGTTTTCAACCCCAAACCGCGCGCCTCCAAAAAGGCTGCCGGGCAATTTTCCTGCGAGCAATCCGCCGCAGCGAAGGCGCCATCCCCTGCTGCTTCCCCAGCCCCAGCACCCGACACCGCGGCGTCCAGGGGCACCCCAAGCTCTGCTGCTTTTCCCGCCACGGCCGTTTCCCGAAAACCTTTCATCAACACATCCTTTGTTTCCCGCCAGGCACTCCATCACCCGCTCATGTTATGCTGACTAGTCAGTCAGTTTTGAAAGGAAGTATACCCTTCTGCCCGCAACTTTCAAGCCACTTTTTCACAATGTGCAGAAATTATGCGCGCCCCGCAAGCGCCGCTTCC
>JAVWGW010000032.1:0-13606 GCA_036640375.1 Raoultibacter sp.
CCATCGCGCAAAGAAGCAATCATCGCCCTTACCACAAACGCGCACAATTCCTGGTTGCTCACCCCGCCCAGCTTTTCGGGCACGATGTGCTTATCGGCCTGCAAAACTTGCACCAATCCGTGGCCAATATGATCAAACGCCATCGCCTCGCGCTTCTTGCCTGCATCGATTCCGCCCAAGGAAAGCGCCGAAATTTGAGGAAGCCAATCGGCACGGAAATCGGCAAGTGCTTGGCGCATGGCCACAAAGGCGCGCCCCACATAATCGACAAAATTTTCCCCCGGTGTGGGGCGGCACAGATCGTCGCGAAAAGCCATGCCCCAAAAACGGGCGATAACATCAACTAACAAGGCATCTTTGGTGGGGTAATAGTTGTAAATCGAACCGACCGAAACACCGCAGGCCCCAGCCACGCTGCGGATGCTTAGCGCGGCCAACCCCTCGCTTTCGGCCAGCGCATAGGCGGCATCTTGAATGGCTTGCTTATCTATCAACTTTCGTGGCGACATGTGCGCCTCCGCTTCCCTTTTCGTAAACACGGCTCATTTAGTGAACAATGTTCATATTACGACGTTTTCTGGAAGTTGCAAGGCTTTCTAAGCGGTGCTCATAGAGCCTTCACAAGGGTGGCGCAGGCGGCGGGGTTTAGCTGCGGGGATGGGCTTGGTGGTGCACTTCTATCAGGCGTTCGGGGGAAAGATGCGTGTAAATTTGGGTGGTGGAAAGGCTGACGTGCCCCAGCATTTCTTGCACACTGCGCAGGTCTGCCCCACCCTCAAGCAGATCGCTGGCAAAGGTGTGACGCATATCGTGGGGAGAAAGCGTTTCATCAAGCCCAGCAGCGCGCAGTGTGGCCTTAAACATCTTGCGCATGGCATCGGTGCCCATCTGGTTTCCGCGGGATGACACGAAGAAATAGGAACACGGCGTTTCTTTGAGCAGATAAGGGCGCGCCACCTGGGCGTAGGCATGCATGGATTCCACGGCTAAATCATGCAGGGGAATGATGCGCTGCTTGCTGCCCTTGCCAAAAACGCGCACTTGCTTCTGTGCAAAATCGACATCGTTTAGCTGCAGCCCCGAGGCTTCCGAAATACGCGCCCCGCAGGCATAGAGAAATTCCAGAAGCGCCTGATCGCGGTAATCCGTCTTGCTTTGTTCCCGCTGTTTTTTTCCCGCGCGCTTGCCGTGCACGCGCAAAATAGCCGCCATATCATCAGCGGATATGCGATGCGGAAGCATGCGGGCAAGCTTTGGTCCTTGCAAAACGCTCGCCGGATCACTGCGCGTTTGCCCCGTCACGTTAAGCCAGCGATAAAAAGCGCGCAGCGTGCTCAGGCGGCGATTGATTGTTTTGCGCGAATACTGCGCCTGATCCAACTGGGCCAAGTAGCTGCGCAGCTGGCGGTGGTCCAGCGTAAGCACATCGAAGTGTTCCCGATGCGTCCAGCGGATGAAATCTTGCAGGTCAACGCAGTAGGCGCGCACCGTATGGGGCGAAGCGTTGCGTTCGATGCGCAGCGATGCGCAAAAAGCTTCAACGGCTGCTGCGGCCGCAGGATCGCATTCGGCCTGCTTTTCAGCAGCCGTCATAGTGACTGCCCGCCCTGCGGTAAAAGACCGCTTGTTTGCAGTTGTGCGCAGTAGTTTTGCAGGGCACAACGGCCGCGCTGGGCATAGGCGGCGTAGCGATCGCGCTTGTTTTTAACGGGCACTTCAAGCGGCGCCATAATGCCAAAGTTCACGTGCATGGGCTGGTAATCTTTCACACTTGTATCGCGCGCGTAGGCAAGCAAGGCGCCAAAGGCGGTATCGGCCGGCAGCGGGGGCAAGGCCACTTCATCGAGGTGGGCTGCCACCGCAAGCGCGGCAAACAGCCCCGAAGCGATCGCTTCACAATAGCCTTCCGTACCCGCCAGCTGGCCGGCCACAAACACAGGAACAGGAAGCTGACCTGCGGCTTCACCGCGCAGGCGCAGGTGTGCATCAAGCACATGGGGGGCATCGATAAACGTGTTGCGATGCATGACGCCGTAGCGCGCAAACTGCGCGTGGGCAAGCCCCGGGATCATGCCAAACACGCGCCGCTGTTCGGGAAAGGTCAGGTTCGTTTGAAAACCCACCAGGTTATAGCTGGTCTTAGCCGCGTTTTCGGCTCGCAGTTGCAAGGCTGCCCAAGGGCGACGCCCCGTGAGCGGATCGGTGAGCCCCACAGGTTTTAAGGTGCCGAAGCGGGGGGCATCGTGGCCCTTGCGGGCGATTTCTTCTATGGGTTGGCAGGCTTGAAACAGATCGCGCGTTTCAAATTCCTTGGCTATCACGCGCTGCGCACCCAAAAGGGCTTCGATAAACGCATCGTATTCTTCGCGCGAAAACGGCGCATTCAGATAATCCCCCGTGCCTTCATCCTCGTAGCGGCTTTGCGTGAACAGCTTAGTAGTATCCAGCGAATCCGCCATGACTATGGGGGCGGCAGCATCGTAGAAGGCCAGATGATCAGCACCCGTAAGCTGCTGAAGATTTTCTGCCAGCGCATCTGAGGTAAGCGGACCGGATGTCACAATGATGGCAGAGGCAACCCCCCCAAGTGCCGCGGGCGCGCCACCTTGGCAATCAGCGATGCACACCCGACCCGCCGCATCGATGCCCAGTGCCTGCGCGCGGATAACTTCTATGGCAGGGTTGTGTTTGATGGCGGCACTTACCTGGGCGCTGAAACGTTGGCGATCAACAGCCAAGGCGCCCCCGGCAGGCACAGCGCACGCGCGCGCTGTGGCAAACACCTGCGAACCCAGCGCTTCCAGTTCGGTTTTTAGCATGCCAGCAGCGCTTTCGGGCTTCATCGATTTCAGCGAATTTGAACATACCAGTTCGGCAAAATCACCCGTTTCATGCACGGCCGTTTGCACCACCGGGCGCATTTCGATCAGACGCACCCGCACGCCCCGGCCAGCAAGCTGCAAGGCCGCTTCGCTGCCCGCCAATCCCCCACCTATGATGTCAACTAGTTTTTCCATACCGCACAGCTTACCAAACCCGTTTGCTTTAGCCCCTTCGCGCAAACAAAAACCAGAGTTCAAATCCGGGCGGGGCCGTAGCGGCCATCGGGGTAGCGCACGACGGTGCCGGCCTGTTGCAAATCAGCCAGGCGCACCGACACGGTGGCCAAGGTGGCATCTTTGTTTTTGGGGGAAGCCGTGAGCGCCGTGAGTATTTCATCTTGGTTCATGGGGGTGGCATACACCATGGCAAGCAAATCATCGTTGGGATCCAAGATGGTTTGCAGGTATTCTACCTGGCGCAAACAGCCGTACAGCCCGCTTAAAATATCTTCAAAACTGGTCGCATCAACCACGGGTGTGGCCCCCTGATACAGCAAGCGGTTTGCGCCGCGCGATGTGGGCGACACGATGGAACCGGGCACCACCAGCACTTCACGATTGGCGGCCAGCGCTTCGTCGGCGGTAGAAAACGTGCCCGAAGGCAGGCCCGCTTCAACGATAAGCGTTGCCTTTGACAAGCCGGCTATCAGGCGATTGCGCATGCGAAAGGTATGGCGCAGCGGAGGAAAACTCCACGCCTGTTCAGACATGATGGCACCGCCGGCATCTATCACTTCCTGAAACAACTTGCGGTTTGTCGCCGGGTAGATTTCATCGCAGCCGCCCCCTAAAACCACAATCGTTTTGCCGCCCACATCCAACGCCGCCCTATGCGCGCAGGCATCACAGCCCAGCGCGCCGCCCGACACAATGGTTATGCCGCGCGCCGCCGCAATGCCCGCAAAGCGCTTGGCGCACCCTTGCCCGTAGGGGGTCGCTTTGCGCGCGCCCACCACCGCCAAGCCCTCCGTTTCTAGTAGCGAAGCATTGCCGATAAGGTAGAGTTTTTTAGGTGGCTGCGCAATGTGCGTGAGCACTTCGGGAAAACCAGGATCGCCCAGGGCTAATTCTGTGCGCGGCCCTTGCAGTTTTATACCCCGGTAACGCGAAAACCCTGCATCGCTATGCATGGCATTAGCTTGTTTCATTGTTAATTCAGGCATTTGTTCCCACTCCTTCCCGTATGCGCAGCCCGATTGCTTCGCATAGATGTTCTTTGAGCACGCGCGGCTGTTCGCCCATATCGGCGATGGTGCGCGCCACCGTAAGCACCCGCATGATGCCGCGCCCGCTCATGTGATTGATGCGCGCCATGCCTTCCAAGAAATTTTGACATTCATCGCTTAAATTGCAGGTGCGCAAAAGCGCGCTGGTCGCATCAAGTGATTCGGCTTGGCCTTCCCGTGCGCGGCGAAAACTCGCATATTCCTGCGCTTGCATAACCCCCACCCGCAGATCAGCTGAACTTTTACCCGATTGCGGATGCAATATTTGGTCGGGGGCGGTGCGCCACACATCTATGTGAATATCGATGCGGTCCATAAGCGGCCCCCCTATGCGATTTTGATAGGCGCGCACCTGCGGCAACGAACAGGTGCAGGCAACTTCTTTATCGCCAAAATACCCACAGGGGCAGGGATTGGTGGCAGCCACCACCATGAAAGCGGCGGGAAAGGTGACCTTGCAATCGGCGCGTATCAGCGACACCTTGCCCGCTTCCATGGGCTGGCGAATCCCCTGCAGCGTTGCCGGCTTGAATTCGGCCAGTTCATCAAGGAATAACACACCATTGTGAGCCAGCGATACTTCGCCGGGCACCAGCGGGCGGCCACCCCCTACCAAGCCCGCAAGCGTGGCGCTGTGGTGGGGCGATCGAAACGGGCGCACGCGCGCCAACAGCGCCGCAATATCTTCACCCACCACCGAATATACCAGCGCCGCTTCAAGCGCTTCGGCCTCAGTCAAAGGCGGCATGATGGAAGGCAGGCGCGATGCCAACATCGTTTTGCCCGACCCGGGCGGCCCCATCATCAAGATGCCGTGATGCCCCGCTGCCGCTATTTGCAAGGCACGCTTGGCGACTTCATTGCCTGCAACATCAGCAAAATCAGGCAGGGCACCCGCCGCACACACCGCATGCGGCGCGCAGGCATCAAAATCCCCCGTGCGAAACTGCGCCAGCGTAGAACAGCTAAGCTTCTGCACGCCTTCAATGGCCACAAGCCCTTCGGGCGGATCGGCGCACACGATGCCCAGCCCCAACTTCTGGGCGCACAGCTGGTGGGCCAAAAGGCCGCGCACGGGGCGCACCTGCCCTTCCAAAGAAAGTTCTCCCACCAGCATATAGCCTTCGATGCGTGAGCGATCAACCTGGCCTGTGGCAACCAGTATCCCTAAGGCAATGGGCAAATCGAAACCCGACCCACTTTTGCGCAAGGCACCGGGTGCTAAGTTGACCACCACCTTTTCAACCGGCATGGAAAACCCACAGGCACGCAGCGCCGCCCGCACCCTTTCACGCGCTTCTTGAATGGCGGCATCGGGCATGCCCACAATGGCAAAACCCGGCAAGCCGTAGGATATGACCACTTCAACAGCAACAGGCTGGGCTTCAACCCCCACCAAGGTGGCGCTGGTTACCACGCATTGACCATACATGGTGTACGGCGCCCCTATTCGCCCACGCCGAAGGCGTTGATGTGGTGGCGAATAAACGCGCGCTCGGGTGCCACCACCACGATGGACACCACGTCAAAGCGCACATACACATCTTCTAGGGGATGCTGCGCCAAGTAATAGGTGGCAATCTTTTCGTAACGCGCGCGCTTGGCCGCCGTAACCGCTTCTGAAGGAAATCCCTTTTCTGCATCGGAGCGGGTTTTTACCTCGATAAACACAAGGCAGCCGTCATCGTCGCGCGCAATAATATCGGCCTCACCACCAGGGCACACCCAGTTGCGTTCGATAATTTCATACCCGCGGCGCTCTAAAAACAGCCCTGCCGCATGTTCGCCGCGTGCACCCAATGCTTTATTGTGCATCTTTTTTGCCGGCGTTGGCTTGGGCGCGCCGGGCGTTTTGCCTACCGGCGTTTTACCCGCCGGCGCCTTGCTTGCCGGCGTTTTGCCCACAGGGGGCGTTTTGCTTGCTGTTGTTGCTTTTCCCCGTCGCCGTGGCGCGGGCTTCTTTTGTTCCACTACTGCTTCGACCATGTTGGTCCCCTTTCACTTGTTTCCAAGTTTAGAGGACGCACCTTACGCAGCGCCGCCACGTTTCTCTACTGGATCTATAAGAAATCTTACAAAATCTTGCGTAAACCTTACACATTCTAGCATCCCTGTTCAGCAGGGGTGTTTCTGTGCGAGAAAAAGCCTAGGCCGAAGCGCGCTTGTGATTTATCAGGCGATTGAGGGCATTGAGGTAAGCTTTTGTGGAGGAAACAATAATATCTCCATCGGCACCGCGGCCAGTAAACAACTGACCATCGGGTGCGGCCACGCGAATAGCCACTTCGCCCAAGGCGTCAATGCCGCGCGTAACCGATTGCACACTGAATTCGGTCAGGTCGTTTTCAACCTGCACAATTTTGTTGACCGCCTTATACGCGGCATCGACCGGTCCTGACCCCACTTCGCAGGCGGTAGTCACCGTACCCTGTGCATCGCGCAGGGTGACCGTAGCGGTAGGCGTAAGCGGAAAACCGCAGCTGATCTGCACACTTTCAAGCGTATATACCGCACCGGCATTGCGGCCATGTTCGCCGATGATGCTTTCAAGGTCCTCGTCGTAGATTTCCTTCTTCTTATCGGCCAAGGCAAGAAAATCTGCGTATACCTTATTAAGCACTTCGGGGGCAAGCACGTAGCCCAAATCTTCTAACCGGGCAGCCAAGGCGGCATGTCCACTGCGCGCCGTAAGCACAATACGGCTTTGACCAGCACCCACAGAAGCAGGGTCGATGATTTCATAGGTTTCGCGCTTCTTCAAAACGCCATCTTGGTGAATGCCCGAAGAATGCGCGAAGGCGTTAGCGCCCACAATAGCTTTATTGGCCTGCACATTCATACCCGTAATGGACGAAACAAGGCGGCTGGCCTTCACAAATTCCCGCGTGTTTACCGTGGTGTGGGCGTCGAGTTCTTCGCCATGGGTGGCAATGGCCATAACCACTTCTTCCATGGCGGTGTTGCCCGCGCGTTCGCCCAGGCCATTGATGGTGCATTCCACCTGCGTTGCCCCCGCGCGCACCCCCGCAAGCGCCAAGGCGGTGGCCATGCCCAAATCGTTGTGGCAATGCACCGACAGCGTGATGTTTTCAATTCCCGCCACGTTATCCCTTAAATAGCGTATGCGCGCGCCAAATTCTTCAGGCAGCGAATAGCCGGTGGTGTCGGGGATGTTGACCACGGTGGCACCGGCGGCGATAACCGCTTCGATCACGCGCGCCAAAAATGCGTAATCGGACCGCCCCGCATCTTCGGCGTAAAATTGCACATCTTCCACAAAGGTTTTGGCATAGCGCACGCTGCGGCAGGCCCGGTCCACGCATTCATCTTCGGTGATGCCCAACTTGTCGTGCAGATGGCTGGCCGACACCCCCAAGCCCGTGTGAATGCGCGGGCGCTTGCAATAGCGCAGCGCATCGGCTGCCGCCGCAATATCGGCTTCCACTGCCCGCGAAAGCGCGCACACGCAGGCCGCATCGCCCACCAATTCGGCAATGCGGCGCACGCTTTCAAAATCGCCCGGGCTAGAAACGGGGAAGCCCGCTTCTATCACATCGACATTAAGGCGCACCAGTTCACGCGCAATAACAAGCTTTTCCTCGGCATTCATAGAAGCACCGGGTGATTGCTCGCCATCGCGCAAGGTAGTATCGAACAAGGCAACCTTGCGGGTCATGAATGTGATTCCCTTCGCCTACATCTTCACCTTACATCTTCACATACCAGAGGTTTTTCAGTTCACCCAAGCCCGCGCGCAAAGCGTCGAGCACTTCTTGCGTCACTTCGCCATCGACATTCACATACACGAGCGCATTTTTTTCTTCCGGCTTAAGCCCCACCTGCATGGTGGTGATGTTGATGCCGGCCTCGCCCAAGATGGTGCCGATAACACCGATACGCCCAGGTGCATCCACATATTCAAAGATGAGGGAACGCGCGGCAGGGGCGATGTCGATGCGGTAGCCAAACAGCGAAATAATGCGCGGTGCGTGGCCTGCTTCGGTAAGCGAGCACGAAATTTCTGTGCCATCGGCCACCAGCGTTACCGCCGATGCGTAGCCCGCGGCATCCCCGCGCGAAAGCGTGTCAATTTTGATGCCGTGCTGGCGCGCAACCACTTCGGCGTTGACCGGAGTTACCGTGGCAATATTGCGATAAGAAAGGATGCCACCCAGCGTGCCGGCAACCAAAATGGAGGGGTCGGCCGCCGCAATGGTGCCCGCCGCCGTAAGGATCAAAAACTGCGGCACTTCCCCATCGATCTGCGCCAACATCGAACCCATCATCTGACAGGCCGGCACATAGGGGCCCACCATATCCATAACCTCGGGCGGCACCGGTGCCATGTTGACCGCGGTAGCCACAATGGATCCTTCCAGGCCAGCAGCCACGTATTCGGCCGTTTGAATGCCCGCGCGCGCCTGGGCTTCCTTTGTGGAAGCACCCAGGTGAGGGGTCAAAACGACGTTGGAAAATTCGTGCACAGGGCTTTGCGTGCACGGTTCTTTTTCATACACATCGATGCCCGCTGCGCCAATTTTTCCTGCTGCAACAAAATCGGCCAACGAATCCATGTCATAGATGCCGCCGCGCGCCGCATTCACCAAAATGACGCCATCTTTCATGGCGGCGTATTGCTTAGGCCCAAACATGCCGATGGTTTCTTTTGTTTTGGGCAGGTGAACCGTGATGAAATCGGCCAAGGGCACGATGGTATCAACGTTGTCATAAAGCGTTACGCCCAGCTGTTCGGCGCGTTCCGGGCTGCAATAAGGGTCGTAGCCGATAAGCTTCATGCCGAAGGAACGTGCGCGTTCGGCCACCAAACCGCCGATGCGACCCAGGCCGAAAATGGCCAGCGTCTTTTCGTAGAGTTCGACACCGGTAAACTTGGATCGTTCCCATAAGCCCTGGTGCATCGAAGCGTTTGCCTGCGCCGTATTGCGCGCACAGGCCAGCAGCAGGCACATGGTTTGCTCGGCCGCCGATACCACGTTTGACGTGGGGGCATTGCATACGATGATGCCGCTTTCGGTGGCGGCTTCCACATCGACGTTGTCGACACCCACACCCGCGCGTCCGATGATTTTCAGGTTTGTTCCCGCCTGGATAACCTCGCGTGTTACCTGCGTGGCGCTGCGCACGATAAGCGCATCGTAGGCAGGAATGGTGGCAATAAGATCTTCGGGCGACAAATCAAGTTTGACATCGACCACATAGCCTTTGCCGCGCAGGATGTTAAGCCCTGCTTCCGCAAGCTTTTCTGACACAAGTACGCTTTTTTCCGCCATAGTTTTGCTCCCATCGACACGGCTTGGGTGTGTCAAAACACCCCAAGCCTAAAGTTACTTACAACACATTGCCCCCGCTTACGCGCGAGCGCGCTCGAATGCATCCATGAATTCCACCAGGGCACTCACGCCCGCTTTGGGCATGGCGTTATAGATGCTTGCGCGCATGCCGCCCACGCTGCGATGCCCCTTAAGGCTGGTCAACCCGGCTGCTGTGGCCTGGGCGATAAACTCGGCATCCACGGCGGGGTCGCCCGTTACAAACGGCACGTTCATCAGCGAGCGATCGCAGGCGCGCACGGTGCCGGAAAAAAGTGCGCTCTGATCCAAGAAATCGTAGAGCAGCGCCGCTTTTTCTTCGTTGTGCTGCTGCATGGCTTCGAGGCCACCGCGCTGCTTGATCCACTTGAACACCTTGCCACATATATAGATGCCGTAAGCGGGCGGCGTATTGTAAAGCGAGCCCGCATCGGCCTGCGTTTTCCACTTCAGCATCGTGGGCGTGCAGGGCAACACGTCATCACGAATAAGGTCTTCGCGAATGATGGCAATGACCACGCCGGCAGGGCCAATATTTTTTTGCACGCCGCCATACATGACACCGTAGCGCGTAATATCAACCGGTTCGGAAAGAAAGCACGACGAAACATCGGCCACAAGATCTTTGCCCTGCGTGTTGGGCAGCTGCTTGAATTTCGTGCCGTAGATCGTGTTGTTTTCGCAGATGTATACGTAATCGGCATCGGCGGAAACGGGCAGGTTGGAACAATCGGGAATGTAGGAAAATGTTTTATCTTCGCTGGAAGCGATGGCGCGTGCATCGCCGAAAAGCGCCGCTTCCTTCCACGCCTTTTTTGCCCAGGCACCGGTAATAATGTAGTCGGCCACGCCGTTTTTCATCAGGTTAAGCGGCACAGCGGCAAACTGCTGAGAGGCGCCGCCCTGCAAAAACAGCACGCGATAATTTTCGGGAATGCCGATCAATTCGCGCAAATCCGCTTCGGCGGTTTCAATAATTTCGGCGAAGGGCTTTGAGCGGTGGCTCATTTCCATCACCGACATGCCGCAGCCGCGATAGTCCATCATTTCGGCGGCCGCTTGCTGCAATACTTCTTCTGGCAATACCGCTGGCCCTGCTGAAAAGTTGTACACCCTGCCCATAGTCGCAATCTCCTTCTCGCCCCGGTACACGGCCGGCAACGTTTTGGGTTCATCCTTTGAACGTATAGCGCATTGTAACCCGACAAACGCATGACTTTAGCGCAATAAAGCGAATACGGCGCTTTTTCATCTGCGGGCGTTCTCTGCGGCTTGCCTGCATCCTTATTCCTTACACATCCTTGCTGTTACGCGATATGGCAATTTTGCCACTGCGGGTGATTTCTTTTATGCCGTAGGTTTGCAGCAAATCTTCGATACCTTTAAGCTTGTTTTCATCGCCCGTGGCTTCAATGGTCAGCGAACTTTTGCCCACATCGACAATTTTCGCGCGAAAGACGTTGGCGATTTCGATAATTTCATTGCGCTGCCCCGGTTCGGCGTTAACCTTGAATAACACCAGTTCGCGCTCGATGGTGGACCCGTTGGTAAGGTCGGTTATTTTATGCACGCTGATCAGCTTATGCAGCTGCTTGGTAATCTGTTCGTAGGCCACGCCATCGGCATGCATGATAACCGTCAAGCGCGACATGCTTGCCTGTTCGGTGGGACCAACAGAAAGCGATTCTATGTTGAAGCCGCGCCGCGAAATAAGACCCGTCACCCGCGACAGGACGCCCGGCTTGTTTTCGACCAAAACGGAAAGTATATGACGCATAAGTTTTAAGCCCCTTCCTGTTCATCGACGCTTACGCTGGCGGCTGCGCGATCGGGCGAAGCATCCAGCGCGTTGGGTGCCCCGATGATGTCTTGTATGGAATTGCCTGGCGCCACCATGGGAAACACGTTTTCGTCGGAATCTATGCGCACATCAAGCAGCGCTGGGCCTTCTGCTGCCAACAGCCACGTGAAGGCCTCCTTTACTTCAGCGGGACGGCTTACGCGCTGCGCCTGCCAACCATAGGCCTGCGCCAGTTTGACGAAATCGGGGTTGCCTTCCAGCATCGTGGCGCTGTAGCGCTTGCCGTAAAACAGCTGTTGCCACTGATGCACCATGCCTAAGCAGGCGTTATCCATCAGCACCACCTTAAGGTTCACGCCACCCACAGCTGCCGTGGCCATTTCTTGCACGTTCATTTGCAGCGACCCGTCACCCGAAATGCACACAATCTGCGCGGCAGGGCAGCCGTAGGCAGCACCGATAGCCGCCGGCAAGCCAAAACCCATCGTGCCCGCACCACCGCTGGAAAGAAAGGTACGCGGCGCTTCGCGATCAATGTGCTGAGCCGCCCACATCTGGTGCTGACCCACATCGGTAACAACGATAGAGGTGGTGGGATCCAGCAGTTCAGACAGCTTATCAAGCGCAGCTTCCGGGGCGATAAACTCGCCGGTAGGCGGCAATCCGGGATGATAGAAAGGGTGCGCGGCGCGCCAGGTTTCTATCTGAGCCAGCCAATCGTGCGTGCACGGCTGCGCGTCAAGCTTGCGCAAAGCGGCGCTGATGCCCGCCAAAACACCTTTGGCATCGCCCACGATAGGCACATTGGCACAGCGATTTTTGCCAATTTCGGCAGGGTCAATGTCGATATGGATAACACGCGCCGCGGGTGCAAAATCGGCCAGCTTCCCCGTTACGCGATCGGAAAAACGCGCGCCAACTGCGATAATAAGGTCGGATTCGTTTATGGCTCGATTGGCATAGCGCGATCCGTGCATACCAACCGGCCCCAGGCACAAAGGGTGCGATGTGGCAAACGCGCCTTTGGCGGTAAGCGTGCACACCACGGGTATTTGCATCGCTTCGGCAAGTTCTTCAAGCTGCGCTGATGCACCCGAAGAAACGATGCCGCCGCCCGCATAGAGCACGGGGCGCTGGGCCTGCGCTATCAATGCCGTGGCCTGCTTTATCTGTTTGGGATTGCCCCGCACCGTGGGCTTATAAGAAGCGATGGCCACTTCATCGGGGTAATGAAACACCAGGGGCATCTGCGCCACATCGGAAGGAACATCGATAAGCACCGGTCCGGGGCGACCCGTCGAAGCAATTAAGAAGGCTTCACGCATCGTTTTCGTTAGATCGTCCACCGACTGCAAAAGATAGCTGTGCTTTACCACGGGCATGGTGATTCCCACGATGTCGGCTTCCTGAAACGCATCGGTGCCGATGACGCTGCGGGGCACCTGACCTGTGATGATAACAAGGGGCACGCTATCCATATAGGCCGTGGCAATGCCGGTGACCGTATTGGTGGCACCGGGCCCCGAGGTGACCAGCACCACGCCCACTTTGCCGCTGGCACGCGCAAACCCGTCAGCTTCGTGCACGGCACCCTGTTCGTGGCGCGCCAACACATGCGTGATGGCTTGCGCATCAAAAAGCGCATCGTAGAGCGTGATGGCCTGCGCGCCCGGATAGCCAAAAACGGTCTGCACCCCTTCGGCTTCCAGCGACGCAACGATAGCTTGCGCGCCGCTCATGGTGACGCCTTCGTGGCGGGTGCGGCTTCCCACATTATCCAACGATGACACCAATTCAGCTTCGCCCGCTTTTTGCAGCCTATTCATCACACACACGCCGCCTTCCTATTTCCCCAAAAATTCTTCTGCAATATTCTACCCCATTGCCCCGCTTTGTTTTTCGCGGCGCGCGCGTGTTGCAGCCGGTTCATATAAGGTAGCGCGCCAGTTTCTTTTTTTGTGCTTCCGTTTTGTCGATGCAGGCTAGAAATTGATCGAAGGGCGTGTAGCTTAGAGAAAAATTGATGCCGCGGTTTTCAAATAGCTCTAAGATGGGGCGCACCTTGCAGGTGAAATCCGCGAATTCTTCGTGTTCACTATCGAGCAGAGTGCGATATTTTTCGGCGTACTTGCCCAGCACGCTCGCATCGTTTATTTCCCACACGCAGTTTATCAGCGAAAGATTGCGCGTCGGCTCATTGTCCAGGTTGCCATACAGCGCCAACAGGTGTTTTGTCATTTGCAGGGCATCGAAATGCAGGTACTTCGATTGTCGCGAGCCTTTGGTGCGCACTTCGCTTTTCACCAAGGATTCAAATACTTCGATAAAAACTTGCGCTTGGGCGGCGGGGATCAAATAACGGTCCCT